>JBBQKT010000240.1:0-5606 GCA_038327205.1 Burkholderiales bacterium
CGTTCATGGGTGACCCGTGCTGCAGGCGTGCAGGAGTGCAGCACCGGCGCCCGATTGGAACAGAGCGCCCGGACCTTCGCGTCAGGCGGCAGCAGTGCCTGCCGACTGCGTGCCAACACGGCGGCGACGCGCTATGAAACCAATGGCGCACAGGCCCGCTGCCATCAGCGCGTAGCTGCCTGGCTCCGGCACGGCCGAGACGCTGCTGAACGAGATGCGGTAGACATCGCTGTCGGCCGTCAAGGCGCTGTTGAAGGTGTAGCCCGCGCCGGTGGTCAACCCGTTGAAGGCCGAAAATTCAGCGAAGTTGAAGGCCACCACCGAGTTCTGGTTGCGGCGCAGGTCGTTGTTGCCCACGAAGGCAGCCGCAGCGGGGTCGAAAACCTCCGAGCCAGCGTCCCAGATCTCGTTGGCCTTGATGCCGATGGTGGCCGTGGTCAGGGCGCCGGCCGCATTGAAAAGGCGGTACTCGGTGGGGCTGTCATTGCCGATGAAAAAGTCATTGCTGGGCACGGCCATCGCGCCGAAGGTGAAGAAGGGGTTGAGGGCAGTGTCCACCCGCAAGGTCAAGCTGCGGCTGGCACCCGGCGTCAGCAGACCACCCACCGTGCCGCGGGTGGCACCCGGATCGGCGGCGGCAAACGCGGCTTGCCAAGCACCACCGGCGCCGCCTTCGGCCACCGAGATGATCGCTGCGTTGGCCACGCCACCGAGGTTGAAGGCATCGAAGCTGCCGTTGTTAAAACCGAAATGCAGCGGCGCGAAGCTGATGCTGTTGGTGGGCGCGAGGTTTTGCACGGTGACGGTCACATCAACCATCGCGGCATGGGCCGAAGCGCCGATCGCCAACATTGCGGCGGCGCCCAGGGCGGATTTCAGGGGAAGGGAAAGGAAACGGGTCATTTGGAAGCTCCTGGCAAGACGGTGGTGGGATTCGGAGTCCGGCTTGCCGACTCCGCACCGCTGATGCTAGGAAGGTGTGCTCATCGAGTCTTCATGGGAAGTTCACCGGGACGGGAACTTTGCGCCTTGCCCCGCTGACCACCGACCCGCAAGTCGAGGAACGCCATGCAAGTGATGGCTTCGGCCCAAGGGCAAGGCGCGAACCGCAGCGATACCCGGTGATGTCGCGAGGATTTGCAACGCAGCCAGCGGGGCGAAGCCGCGCTTTCAAGTTTCGATACTTGCGGGTCGCAGTAGCTGGGCTCAGGGCTCAGGGCTCAGGGCACCAATGACACACCGGGCAAGCCACCCTTGGCGCCGCGGTGCACGATGGGGCAGTTCAAAACCACCCGGGTCGGCTCCAACAGGACAGCACCGCTGTCTGCCGCCGCCAGGACCGCTTCCTCGGACTTGAGCGTCTGCGGCGTTTTGCCTGCCGCCCAGCTGACCTTGACCATTTGCCACAACGGGCTGTACGAGGCATCACGGCTGGCCGAACCCATCGGAAACGGGGCCGACGCGAAGATGCTGCCCTGCTGGAAATTGGTCACCGCGTAGACCTTGTCCACCGACGACGGCGCACCGGGCAGAGGCTTGCCGGCCGGCAAGGCATCGGCCAGCCGAGGGGCGAAATTCGCGCCCTTGGCCTGGGCCACATCAGCCTGCGACACATCGGTGGTGATGTAGAAGACCTCTTCACCGTCGAACCAGCCGCTCAGCACTGGCAAGGACACCTGGCTTGCGGACGGCGGCGGTGCCACGCTGGCGCAGGCGCTGATGAACAGCATCAGCAGGCTGGCCAGGGCGGTGCGGGTGCCTGCCGATTTCGGCAGTCGGGATGGTGAAAAAAATGGCACGGTGTTGTCTCCAGATCGTGGTCAGGTTTCAGCCGCATGGCCGCGCTTTCATTGTGTCAGCGGGGCGGCAACGCGGCGCGGGTGCCGCATGGCCCACAGCGCAGGCAGGGTCTCCCTGGTGGACCGACAAACCAGCAGAGTCTCAAGCCCATGGCAGTTGATTCAAAATCAAGCCAATCGCCGGAGTTCTTGCATGAAAAAATCACACCTGATGGCAGCCGCCCTGCTCGCTGTCGTCACCTTGGCGCAAGCCCAAACCCTGCGCTGGGCCGCCAGCGGCGACCTGCTGACGGCCGATCCGTTTGCGCAGAATGAATCGCTGACCAACCTGCTCAACGCGCAGGTCTATGAGTTCCTCGTCACCCGCGACAAGCAGCTCAATTTGGTACCGGCGCTGGCCGTCTCCTGGGTTCAGAACGGCCCCCTCAAATGGACCTTCAAGCTGCGGCCCGGCGTGAAGTTCCATGACGGCCGGGCGCTGACGGCGGACGATGTGGTGTTTTCGGTCAAGCGGGCGCAGCAACCGACTTCGCAGGTCGCCGTTTACGCCAATGCGCTGGGCGAGGCGAAGGCGCTGGACCCGCTGACGGTGGAGTTCAACCTGACGCAATTCGACCCGATCTTTTTGCAGCACATCAACGCCGTCTACATCATGAGCCGGGGCTGGGCCGAGGCCAACAAGGCGACCAAGACGCAGGATTTTTCCGCCAACGAAGAGAGCTACGCCGCCTTTCACGCCAATGGCACCGGCCCGTTCGAACTGGTCAGCCGCGCGCCGGACAGCAAGACGGTCTACAAGCGCTTTGCCAGCTACTGGGGCAAGATCGAAGGCAATTTGCAGACGGTGGAATACACGCCGATCAAGAGCGATGCGACGCGCACTGCGGCGCTGGTGTCGGGCGAGATCGACTTTGTGCTCGACCCCTCGCCGCGTGATCTGGTGCGGCTGCGCAGCACCCCCGGCCTCAAGGTCATTGACGGGCCCGAGAACCGCATCATTTTTATCGGCCTCGACCAGGGCCGGGACGAGCTGCTTTACAGCTCGGTGAAAGGCAAGAACCCGTTCAAGGACTTGCGCGTGCGCCGGGCGCTCTACCAAGCCATCGACATCGAGACGATCAAGACCAAGTTGATGAACGGGCAGTCCGCGCCCACCGGCGCCCTCGTGCCCTCGCCGCTGGGCAGCTACAACGACCCGGCCATCGAAGCGCGCCTGCCCTTCGACTTGGCGGCGGCCAAGAAGTTGTTGGCCGAGGCGGGCTACGCCAGCGGCTTCGAGTTCACCATCGACTGCCCCAACAACCGCTATGTCAACGACGAGCGCATCTGCATCACTCTTGCCTCGCAATGGGCCAAGCTGGGGCTGAAGGTGAAGGTGAACGCGCAGCCGAAAGCCATCATGTTCAACAAGGTCGAGAACCTCGACACCTCGGCCTATCTGTTCGGCTGGGGCGGGGCCATCACCGATGCCGACAGCATCTTCACCTCGCACTTCCGCAACCGCGGCGAGAAGGGGCAGGGCGAGTACAACCGCGGCAACTTCAAGGACGACGAACTTGATGCGCTGGTCGTCGCCTCCAGCAAGGAAGCCGACCCCGAAAAGCGCAAGGCGCTGGTCAAACAGGCCTTCAAACGCCAGGCCGATCAGGTGCACTACATCCCGCTGCACCGACAGTTCATCCCCTGGGCGATGCGGAGCACGGTGACCGTCGTGCAGCGGCCGGACAACTGGCTGGAGTGGCGCTGGGTGAGTGTGGCGGGGAAATAAGGCGTCCCTACAGCCTTCAAGGTAACATTCGAGTTACCATTAAGTCATGTCGATCAAGGTCGAAGAGTATGTGAGGGCGGGCGGCGAAAGCCCTTACCAGGCATAGTTCGACCGGCTCGATGCGCAGGCAGCGGCCAAAGTGACAGTCGCCAAGGCGCGCCTGGAACTCGGCAACACATCGAACGTCGACTGGTTTCGCGGCATTGGTGAATACAAGATCGACTGGGGGCCGGGCTATCGCATCTACCTTGCCAAAAAGGGTGCCGCCTTGATCATTTTGTTTGGTGGCAGCACCAAGAAAGGCCAGCAAAAGGCCATTGAGCAAGCGGTTGCGCTGCATGACGAATACAAGGCGCGGAAGAAAGAAACCCTCTCCTCACTCAAGAGCCGGAAGCCCACATGACTTTGACCCGTGACTTCAAGAAAACAGTTGTTGAACGCGTCGAACGCGACCCAGCGTTTGCCAAGGCACTGCTCGACGAGGCCGCCACACTTTTTTTGAGCGGCGAGCCCGATGCGGCGCGCCTCATCCTGCGTGAACTCGTGAATGCCACCGTGGGTTTTGAGCGCCTTGCCGCGCTGACGAACAAGCCCAGCAAAAGTCTGCATCGCATGCTGTCCCAAAACGGCAACCCCAGCATGGACAACCTGGCAGCCATCTTTGGCGCGATCAGGCGTTGGCTCAAGGTAAGTTTGGATGTGCGGGTGGTCGAGCTCGCTTAGAAATTTCCCTTGGCGGCCGTTGCTCTTCAGGATCTGGCGGCAGCAGCCAGATCCACGATCTGCGTGAAAAAACTGTTTCCGGCAAACCGGCCGAAGACTTCTTGTGCGCACAAGCCATTGAGCACGCGCCGCAGGTCAAGCACTGGGTACGCAATGTGGAGCGCGACGAGAAACACTCGTTCTGGCTGCCCACTTCAACCGACTACTTTTACCCGGACTTTGTAGCCGAACTGAACGACGGCCGGGTGCTGGTGATCGAGTACAAGGGCCAGCAGTTGCTGGGCAATGCCGACACGCGCGAGAAGGCGCAAATCTGCCATCAGTGGGAGGCCAGCAGCGGCGGGCGATGCCTGTTCCTGTTGGCAACTTCGGCGGCGGCTGATGGGCAGGGCCGGGACGTGACGGCGCAGATCGCAGGGAAGGTCGCGGGGAAGAAAGGCGGGGTGGGCTGAGGCAGCTTCATCCCTCATCCGTCTTTTCGGCATGATGCGGCCTTCAACATAAATGGAGACAGCGATGCGAGAACGTTTTCGGGTGGGTGCGGCTAGTGTTCTGGCGCTCTTGATGACCGCTTGCGCCGGGGTCATGCCAGGCGACAAAGAAGAAGCCCGCCCGCAGGACGCCCGCGTCTTCACGCCGCTCGATGAAACCACCTTCGCCGCGCTGGCAGACGCCGCGCCCACCCACCGCTGGGCCGGGGCGCTGAACGGCGCGTCCTACCGCATCGAGGTGCCCACGACCGGCTGGAATGGCCAGTTGCTGATGTGGACGCATGGCTATGTCAGCCCCGACCAGCCCAAGCAGCAGCCCGCCACGCCGCTGATGCGCCGGCAGTTGCTGGCCAAGGGCTATGCCTGGGCGGCGTCGAGCTACAGCAAGAACGGCTATGACGTGCGCGCCGGGGTTGAGGACACCAATGCGCTGGCCCTGGCCTTCACGCAGATCGCGGCCGAGCGGGGTCAGGTCCTGGCCACGCCGCGCCGGTTTTTCATCAGCGGCATCTCGATGGGCGGCCATATCGCGGGCGCGGCGGTCGAACGCGAAACGCTGGCCACCGCGCGCCACCGTGTGCGCTATGCCGCTGCCCTGCCGATGTGCGGCGTGATGGGCGACTCTGCGCTGTACGACTATTTCGGCGCCTACGGCCTGGCTGCGGCGCAAACCGCAGGTCTGCCGGCGGCGAGCTTTCCGATGAAGGGCTTTGCTGCGGTGTCGCCGCTGATCCAGGACACCCACAGCGTCACCTTCCCTGCCGCGCTGACACCCCAGGGCGAGCGGCTCAAGGCCATCGTGAAGAACCTGTCCGGCGGCGCGCG
>JBBQKT010000241.1:0-5595 GCA_038327205.1 Burkholderiales bacterium
GCCAGCCAGGCCAAGAGCAGCTTTCTGGCCAATATGAGCCACGAAATCCGCACGCCGATGAACGGCGTGTTGGGCTTGACCGAGCTGGTGCTGCAAACCGAGTTGACCGAGCGGCAGCGCAAATTCATCAGCCTCGCCCACAGTTCGGCCAAGGGCCTGATGCTGATCATCAACGACCTGCTGGACATCGCCAAGATCGAGGCTGGCAAGGTCTCCATTGAGCAGCGCCTTTTCTCATTGCACGACACCTTGAGCGAAGCCATGCATCCGCTGCTGCTGGCCGCGCATGAGAAGGGCATTGCGCTGAGCGTGCGGGTGCAGCCCGGCGTGCCGCAGCATGCGGTCGGTGACGCGATGCGGCTGCGCCAGGTGCTGATCAACCTGGTCGGTAACGCCTTGAAGTTCACCGAAAAAGGCGAGGTTCGGGTCGAGGTGCAACAGGTCGAGTTGCTCGACACCGAGGCCTTGCGGCTGCGTTTTTCGGTGCACGACACCGGCATCGGCATGACGCGCGAGCAGATCACGCAAATTTTTGAAGCCTTCACCCAGGCCGACGGCAGCATCACCCGTCGCTACGGCGGCACCGGCCTGGGCCTGACCATCGTGCAGCGCCTGGTCGGGCTGATGGGCGGCCGGGTGTCGGTCGAAAGCCAGCCCGGCACCGGGTCTTGCTTCAGCTTTGAAGTAGCGCTGCGGCGCGACACCACCATTAAAACTTTATGAAAATCTCTTTTTATTATGAAAACTGTTTGGATTGTTGACGGTGCCTACCTGTTCAACTTTGGAAAAAGCTTTGCCTTTGATTACCTCAAACTGAAAAACGAGATGGTGCGCCTCAACGGTGGCCCCATCTACGAAAGTTACTACCTCAATTCCACGCAAGAGCCTGGCAACACCGGTCAAGATTCGTTTCATGCCTGGCTGAAATCCGCCGCCCCCAAAGGCCCGAAATTCCGCGTGCAGTTGTACCGCCTCAAAGACCTGCACAACAACTGCCCGAACTGCAAACACGGTTTTGACCGTCAGGTGCAAAAGGGCGTGGACGTCGGCATTGCCACCCTGATCATCAAATTGGCGGCGCAGAATGTCTACGACCGGCTGATTCTGTCCGCCGGCGATGGCGACTTTGAAGACGCGATTTCCTACGTTAAATCCGAGTTGCACAAAGAAGTCTGGATCAGCGGCTCGCAAGCCAATCTGTCGACTGATTTACAGTCCTATTCCGACAACGTGCTGTGGCTGGAAGATATGTGGCCCGCCATTGCCCGGACTTGAATGATTTTTTTCGCCCAACCCACTGACTGCCGAGAGAAAACCATGGCTTTGAATACCCGCATCATTTTGAGCAGTGCGCTCGCCCTCTTGGTGCTCAGCGCCTGCAACAAGCAAAACGCTGCGCCTGACGCTGCGACTGCCCCTGCTGCTGCTGCCAGCGCCGAGGTCGCTGCCACCGTGGATGGCACGCCCATCACCAAGGTGCAACTTGACGGCATCATGCAGCAGCAAGCCGCCCAGGGCATGCCCGACACTGCGGACAGCCGCAAGATGGTGGTAGACAACCTGGCCTTGCAAATCCTTGTCGCCAAAGAAGCCACGGCCAAGGGCCTGGACAAAACCCCTGAGGTCGCCGGCAATCTGGAAATGGCCCGCCAATCGATCCTGGCCAATGCCTTTGTCAAGGATTACATCAAGACCGCTGCGGTGACCGATGAAGCGCTGAAGGCCGAATACGAAACCTTCAAAGCCAAGAGCGGCGGCAATGAATACAAGGCCCGCCATATTCTGGTGAAAACCGAAGACGAAGCCAAAGACATCATTGCCAAGCTCAAGAAAGATATCAAAGCCTTTGAAGGTCTGGCCAAAGCCAAATCGATGGATCCTGGCTCCAAGGCCAATGGCGGTGACCTCGGCTGGTTCAACCCCAGCGGCATGGTTCCTGAATTTGGCGCGGCTGTCGCCAAGCTCGAAAAAGGCAAGTTCACCGAAGAGGCCGTGAAAACCCAATTCGGTTATCACGTCATCATCCTCGACGATTCACGCGCTATCGCAGCACCCGCATTTGACGATGTCAAGGCACAGCTGACGCAACAAATGCAGCAAAAGAACTTGAAGAAGACGCTGGACGACTTGAAGGCCAAGGCGAAAATCGAAATCGTCGGAGCACCTGCCGTTTCCGCCAGCGCTGCCAGCAAGTAATTGCTGCTGGTTTGATCGGGCCGAGCCGAGCATTCGGCCCGTCATTCTCGACGCAGTCGGACATCCGGTCTCCCGACTGATCGCCGATGTTCGAAAAATAAGCCTTCCAAACTAAATCTTGGAAGGCTTGGGGAGTTGGGCATGGGCATATTTCCCGCAGGCTGAAAACTCAGCCGGCATGCGCCTTCACCCACTCCCGCACATCGCGACCTTCGCCGTCTCAAACCACCAACACCCCCGACCCCACCGTCGTGCGCGCCTCCAACTCCCGATGCGCCTGCGCCACATCCGCCAGCGGGTAGCGCTGCGCGATGTTGATCTTGACCTCACCGCTTTGCACCACGGCAAACAACTCATCCGCCATTTCCTGGCTGCTTTCGCGGGTAGCGAGATGGGTGAACAGGGTCGGGCGGGTGACGTGGAGCGAACCCTTGGCGCCGAGGATGCCAAGGTTTATTGGCGGCACCATGCCTGAGGCGTTGCCGAAGCTGGCGAACAGGCCGAAGGGGGCGAGGCTGTTGAGCGAGCCTTCCCAGGTGTCGAGGCCGACCGAGTCGTAGACCACCTTCACGCCCTTGCCGCCGGTGATCTCGCGCACCTGGGCAGCAAAGTCTTTGTGCGTGCGGTAGTTGATGACGTGGCTGGCACCGGCTGCCAGGGCCATGGCACATTTTTCGTCCGAGCCGGCCGTGCCGATCAGGTTCAGGCCCAGGGCACGGGCCCATTGGCAGGCGATCAGGCCAACGCCGCCGGCGGCGGCATGGAACAGCACAAAGTCACCGGCCTGCAGGCCGCCTTGCGGCAGGGTGCGGCGCAGCAAATAGTTGGCGGTCATGCCTTGCAACATCATGGCCGCGCCGGTCTCGAAATCGATGGCGTCAGGCAATTGGACGACCGATCTGGCGGACATCACGCGGGCGGTGCAGTAGGCACCCACCGGCTGGCTGGCGTAGGCGGCGCGGTCGCCCACGCTCAGATGCGTCACGCCCTCGCCCACTGCCTCAATGATGCCCGCGCCCTCCATGCCCAGGCCAAACGGCGTGGGCAGCGGGTAGACGCCGCTGCGCTGGTAGATGTCGATGTAGTTCAGCCCGCAAGCGAGGTGGCGGATGCGCAGCTCGCCGGGGCCGGGCTCACCCACCTCGACATCAACGAACTGCATGCACTCCGGCCCGCCGGGCTGTTGAACTTGGACGGCTTTTTCGGTACGGGTCATGGCGTGGCTCCTCGTTGATCGGGGTGCTATGGTGCCAGCCAAACCTGATTCACGCTCGTCCCCTTGCTCATGACCTTGACGCCCCGCCTCGCCACCCTGCTGACCCTGCCGCCGCTGCTGTGGGCAGGTAATGCCGTGGTGGGTCGGCTGATGGCGGGCAGCGTGCCGCCGCTGGCGCTGAACGCCCTGCGCTGGAGCCTGGCTTTGCTGCTGCTGGCCCCGTTGGCGCGGCGGCTGTTCACGGCGTCGGAGTGGCCCAAACTGGCCCAGCGCTGGCGCTATTTCGCGCTGACCGGCGTGCTGGGCATGGGCTGCTACAACGCCTTGCAATACCAGGCGCTGCGCACCTCGAGCGTGCTGAACGTGACCCTGATCGCGGCGAGCTTGCCGGTGTGGATGTTGGCGGTGGGCGCGGTCGGTTTTGGCGTACGGCCAAGCGGGCGGCAACTGCTGGGTGCCCTGCTGTCGCTGGCGGGCGTGTCACTGGTGATTGCGCGTGGCCACCCGCTGGCGCTGGCGCAGGTGCAATTTGTGATGGGCGACGTGCTGATGCTGGGCGCGATCTTCAGTTGGGCGATCTACAGCTGGCTGCTGGCACGGCCGCCGACATCGATGCGGGGCGATGCGCGGCCCGGCTGGAACTGGGCCGAGCTGTTGATGGCCCAAGGGGTGTTCGGCCTGCTGTTCGCGGGTGGTTCGGCGGGGCTGGAACAACTGGCAGGCGCGCCTCAATCCATCGCCTGGGGCTCAGGTCTTGCCTGGGCCCTGGTCTATGTGGCCGTGGGGCCGTCGCTGATCGCTTACCGCTGCTGGGGCCTGGGCGTGGCCGAGGCGGGGCCGGCGATGGCGGCCTTCTTCGGCAACCTCACGCCGGTCTTCGCAGCACTGATGTCGGCCGCGCTGTTGGGGGAGCTGCCGCAGTGGTTTCACGGCCTCGCGTTTTTGCTGATCGCGGCGGGGATTGTTGTCTCGTCTAGGGCGCCAAGGTGAGCCTATACAGCGTATCGCCCGGCAAGAAGCGCAACGGCCTGCCCTCCAGCCAGGCGGGGTGATCGGCGGCGTAGAACGGTGACAGCGGATGGCCGGATTGCCCGGCCGGGATGGTCAGGATGCCCAGTTCCTCGTGGTTCGGCGATACCACCATGCGCTCCGACTGGCCGTGGATGGGCAGTTGCACGCGCGGCATGTGGCGGTCGCCATTCATCGGCGTATTGGGCATGTCCAGCCAGCGCGAAAGAAAGGGCACAGCGGGGCTCAGTGGATGCTTCAGCGCAAGGCGGTTCTGATTGCCCCAGGCGGGTGAGCCGAGGGCCAGCACGGCCTTCTGGCTGTCGAGCACCGCCTGCTCCAGCAACTGCTGCCAGGTGCCGGACTTCAGCACATCGGCGCGGCGGGCTTGCAGCAGCGCCCAGCCGGGCGTCTCGGGGGCCATCTTGAGATCGCGCAGCTTCAACTGCTTGCTCTCCATCAGCGAGGCCAAGGGGGCGAACAACTGCTCCAGCACCCGCTCGCGGAAGGCGCGAACGAACGAGTAGCCGGCGGCATCGACCCGCGCCGCGTCGGCGCTGGTGTCGACCTGCATGCGGTAGTCGGCAAGGTTGTTCTTGGCGACGAAATCAGGGGTCAGCACCTCGTCGAGCAAAAGCTTGCGCCAGCGCTGCAGGAACAAGGCCCGATGGTCGAGTTGGATCGCATGCAGCGCGGCTTCGTCCAGCTTCGGCAGGGCCAGCAGGCCGTCCCGGATCTGCTGGCCGCGGGCGCCGACGTCGTAGCCACCGTTGCCGATCAAGGCCAGCGCCGTGCCGCCCACCGTGCGGGCGTTGGCGCTCCACAGACGGCCATCGGCAGGGTCGATCACCTTGGGCGCTGCATCTGCGCCGACATAGCCGCGCCAGCCGTAGGCGCCGGTGCTCCAGTCCTGCGGCGTGTTGAGGTCGGGCAGCTCACGCTGCGGCAAGGCACCGATCAAGGTCCAGCCGATATGCCCGGCGGTGTCGACCACCAGCAAGTTCTGCGCGGGCAGGCCGGCACCCGCCGCAGCGGACACGGCCTCATCGACGGTGCTGGCGCGCTCCAAGCCAAGCAGCCGCAGGTTCAGACCGGCCACATCGTGGGCCACCCAGCGCAGCGCAAATTGATCAAACGGTGCGGCCAGCACCGGGCCCCACTCGGTTTCCTTGACG
>JBBQKT010000242.1:0-5593 GCA_038327205.1 Burkholderiales bacterium
CCGCCAAAGCGTCGGGTCGTCGAAGCATCGGCCTGGACAAAGGCATCAAAGAGCGTGGGCAGTGCGTCGGATTTGATGCCGACGCCGGTATCGCGCACCCACCAGCGCAGCCAAGGCTGCTGCTGGGCATCGGTCTCGCGCGCCACCTCGATGCTGACCTGTCCTTGGGCGGTGAACTTGAGCGCATTGCTGATCAGGTTGACCAGAATCTGGCGCAGCCGCAGCTCATCCGCCATCAACAGCCGAGGCAGGGCTTCCAAGCCCAGCAACTCCAGCCCAATCCCCTTGGCCTGCGCCTGCGGACTGAACATCTGCACCAGCTCGCGCAACAGGCCAGCGGGATTCATCGGCCGTGCGTCGACGCCCATCTCGCCGGCCTCGATTTTCGAGAGATCCAGCACGTCGTTGATGATGCCCAGCAGCGAACGCCCAGCGATCTGTAGCTTGCTGAGCAACTGCCGTTGGTCGCCATCCAGCGGAGTGGTTTCCAGCAGGTGCGCCACCCCGATCACCGCATTCATCGGCGTGCGGATCTCATGGCTCATATTGGCCAGGAACATGCTCTTTGCGGCGTTGGCGGCTTCTGCCGCTGCCTTGGCGTGGCGCAGCGCCGACTCAGCCCGCAGCCGTTCGGTGATGTCCTGTGCGATACCCAGATGACCGGCAACGCCTCCATGCTCATCACGGATGGTGGTGACGACCAGGGACACCGGGACGGTGGAGCCGTCTTTGCGCACATAGGTCCACTCACGCCGCTCGGCCCCCTCCATTTCCGCCATGTGCACGAACACCCGAAAGCCCGCCACCTCGGTGCCGTACTGCTCGGACAGCTCCGCGCCTCGCGCGATGACCTCGGCCGGCAGATGCAGCGGCGCCGGTGAACTCAGCCCCACCATCTCCTCGGCGCGGTAACCCAACATGTGTTCGGCACCGGTATTGAAGAGGGTGATCAGGCCCTGAGGGTCGGTCGCAACGATGGCCAGCTCGGTCGCAGCGCCCAGCACGCTGGCCAGCAAGGCCGCCACGCGCTGCACCTCCAGTTCGGTCTCCTTGATCGCGGTGATGTCCTGGTGGGTGCCATACATCCATTCGGGATCACCGTTGGATGTGCGGGTGATCAGCTCGCCACGGGACAGCACCCAGACCCATCGCCCACTCTTGTGGCGCATGCGGATCTCGACCGAATAGTGCGCTTCGGTGCCGTCAAAGTGGCGTTGCAGCATTTCTCCAGACTTCGGCAAGTCGTCGGCATGGGCCAAGGCTGCCCAGGTCTGGATGCTGATGGGCGCCAGCTCGTCGAGCCGGTAGCCGATGATGTCTGCCCAGCGCTCGTTGAACACCGTCTCGCCGGTCGCAACATTCCATTCCCAGGTGCCGACACGGGTGCCTCTGAGGATGTTGTCCAGGCGTTGGCGCTCCTTGTTCAAGCTGGCGGTGCGATCCAACACCTGGCTTTCGAGACTGAGGTTGAGCGTCTCGATTTGGGCCTGGGCCGCGCGCTCGGCGGTGACGTCGCGAATGATGGCGGAAGCGTCATCGTCGCCGCCACCGGCCAGACGCGAAAGGGTCATTGCCACGCGCAAGCGGCGACCCTCGCGGCCACTGCAATCGAACTCGCCGGCCCGCCTGCACTCGGTTTCGCCGTCCATGTCGAACAGCGCTGCCACCTCGTCCGGCGCACCGATCAGCGCCAGCAAAGGCTGACCGACCGCACGCTCTTCGCCAATGCCAAAAAGTTGCTCGGCACCGTGGTTCCAGGACCGGACGATGCGCATCGCATCGAGCCCGATGATGGCGTCCATCGACTGGTCAACAATCGCGGCCAGCCGCAGTCGCTGCTCCCGAATCAGCAGTTGCCGCTGCACGCTGGCCCAGTAGAAATAGAGCAGCAGAAAGGCTGCCGTGCCGGCCGCCAGCGGCAGCACAAGGTCTCGTGCCAGCTCTTGCCAAACGGCGGCTTCGAGCCTGTCAACAGGCATGCTGGCCGTGTAAATCAGCGTGCCCACGCTGCTGCCGGCATTCGGGCTGACGCGGGCCGACGCAGCAAGCACAAGCCCCTTCGGCCCTTGCCAGGCTTGCAGGCGATCAGGGCCCAGGGCGTGCGGCAGCGTTGCCGTCTTGAATTCATCCTCCCAGCGATGCCGCTGCCCCAGTTCAAAGCCGAAGCGCTGTGCAACATCGGGATGCAGCAAGAAATCACCGTCGGCGTTGGTGATGTGCAGCGTCGTGCCCTGCGGTGCGGCAAGGGCAGATTCGGTCTGGCGATCGGCCACATCGACATTGACCACCACGATGCCGAACACCTGGCCGTTGGGCCGATAGACGGGGGCGGCGTAGCGGAGGGTTGGTCGGTGCGGCAGTTCCAGTTTGCCCTGCTCGCGGTTCAGATCCAGATCCGACGCCCAGACCTCGCCAGCCGGCAGCTGAAGTGCCGCCGTCATATAGGGACGGTCGCCCTTGGCTTGCAACTCGGCCTGCGGGATCGCCACCACCTCCTTGCCGCGCCGCTCCACCCGCACCAGTTCCCGCCCACCATCGGCGACGCCGATAAAGCGCGCCTGATACACCTCGGGCGACGCGTTGAGGTGGGCGCGAAGAATCTGCTGCATGCGCCTTTCCCATTCCGAGCGGCTCGATCCATCACGTGGATCAATGCCGGTACGCAGCGCGTTCACCAAGCCCTGAACCGGCGGTACGTCGGCCAGAAACAACATGGTCTTGCGCCTTGACGTCTGGGCCGCGATGAGGCGGGCCGCGCGGTCATCGACAAAGCTCGACAGCGTGCGCTGTGTCTGTTCCATCTGCCGATCCCACTCGGCTCGATAGTCCAGCGCCAGGTAGATCGCCAGAAAAGCGATGTAGGCCAGGGCTGCCCAGCGCGCCAGCGAACTGCGCAAGAAGTGGCCCAAGGTCAGCGGCAGGGCGCTTCGCTCCCGCTCCAGGGTGCCGGCTTGGCGTTCGCTGCGGCCTTGCAAAACGACCCAAACCAGCAGTGCCAGCACGCTCGACGCCAGCACCCCTGCGGCACCCGCCCAGGCTGCAGACTGTGGCCTCGCAGCGGCAGCCAGAGGTTGCAAAGCCTGCGACTGCAGCAGCCAGCGACGGCCGAAAAGTAGCAACTCGCGCGAGTCCTCGGGCAATCCCTGCAGCAGCTGTGCGCCGCTGCCTGGCGAAGAATTGAAAAAGGGGCTGGGCTCGGCGTCGTCGGTCAGGCGGATGCCGATCTCCTGCAGGCGCGGTGCCAGTCCGGCCAGCACATCGTCCGCGACCAGGGGCGCATAGGTCCAGCCCAAGGTCGCGGCCTCACGCGCCTGCGGCGTGTGCTGAGCAGCGCCGGCACGATAGACCGGCAGGAAGGCCAAAAAGCCGCGCCGCGCTTGGCCGCCAGCCTGTACCAAGGTAACCGGCGCCGTCAGCCGCACCTTGCCCTCGCGCGCCGCTGCCAGTGCCGCCGCGCGGCGACTGGCCTCCGAAGCGACATCGAGCCCGGTGGCGCCGACGTTCTTGTCGACGGGGTAGATGTACTGAATGACGAATCGATCGCCCGACTGGGCGGCAAGCTCACGGATGCTGAAGTCGGCCGCGCCATCGGCGCGGGCCTGCGCCAGGAACCGGGCTTCATCGGCGAGCGGTACGCGCCGAATGAAGCCGAAGCCGCGGGCGCCCGGAAATTCACGCGCCAGATCGCGGGAGCCAATATAGGCCTCGAACAGGGGCCGGGTGACGGCCGACCCGCCCGCCGCAATCACCGCCCCGCGGGCACCTCGGAGGCCGTATTCGTAAAGCCCGAAATTGCGCTCGACGACTTGAGCGACCTCATCGGTCAGCGCCGACAAGCGCGCCGCGTAGAGCCGCTGGTTGCCCGTGTGCACCCACCCGGCCAGCAGGCCACTCAGCAGCACGCCAACGGTCCACGTCAACCAGGCGATCTGCTTGGGCGTTTTCAGCGCAAATGTCATCCGACTGCCTTTGTTAACAAGGTGCGCCGAATTGTGAACGTACTCAGCTCAGGCTAAAACGCGGAATTGCCCCCTGAAAATGCCCTTCGACACCACGCAACAAGTTGGGCTCAGGCCTGGATGCCCAACTCCCCCGCCATCCGCATCACCAAGCTTTTAAGCTGCTCCAACTCGCCCGACAGCCGCTGCTGCTCAGCGCGCAGAAACGCGAGTTCGTCATCGCGCCCGCCTAGCTCGGCGGCACCCGCCTGGATGGCCACCTCGCCACACAGCAAATGCGCCCAACGCGGTTCGCGGGCGCCCGGTGCGCGGGGCAGCTTGACGACAAAGGGCGGCGTGCGCTCGGCCAGTTCTTCAAGGAAACCTTCAACCGAAGACAGATCGGCAAACTTGTGCAGCCGCTCGGTGTGCAGGCGCAGCTCCGCCGTCGTGAGTGGCCCGCGCAGCATCAGCAGGGTTAGCAGAGCCAGCGCAGCGCCGGGCACGCCCAGGCCGCGTGCGCCGTTGTGCTCGAAGCGCACGACCCGGTTGCCACTGACGGTGTTGACCAGGTGCATCGCCTTCAACTCGTCGAGCGCGGCCAGCACATCGGGCTCGCTGGCAGCCATCACCGGGTCACGCGCGGTTTTTTGATTGCAGCCCATCGTCAGGGCATTGACCGAGAGCGGATAGCTGTCGGGCACGGTTGCCGCTTTTTCGACCAACACAGCCAATACCCGTGCTTCCAACGATGTCAGGGTTCGCAGCGCCATCAGACGCCAAAGCCGTCGTCGGCCTGGATCACCGAGCCATTGATGAAATGGCTCTCGTTGGCACACAGCATCAGCAGGGCCGTGTCCAGGTCTTGCGGCTGGCCAACGCGCTTGCGCGGCAGCAGCTCGATCAGCTTCTTGCCGCCCTCGGTGGACCAGTGGTGGTGGTTGATTTCGGTGTCGATATAGCCGGGGCAGATCGCATTGACATTGATGCCGAACTTGCCCCACTCCAGCGCCATCGAGCGGGTCATGTGGATGACCGCCGCCTTGCTCATCGAATAAACGCCGATCTGGCTCAGCACCCGCAGGCCGGCCATCGAGGCGATATTGACAATGCGCCCGCCGGTGTAGGTGCCCGGCGCCGCGCCACGGGCGCGGGCCAGCATCCGTTTGCCGACCTCCTGCGCCACAAAGAAGGCACCACGCACATTCGTGTCCATCACGAAGTCGTAGTCGTCGGTCGTCACGTCGGTGAGCTTTTGGGTGGTGCTGACGCCGGAGTTGTTGATCAGGATGTCGAGCACCCCGACCTCGGTCTCGGCATGGGCCACGGCCGACTTGATGCTGTCCAGATCGGTCACGTCCAGGGTCACCACATGGGCGCTGCCGCCACCCGCCTCGATCTCGTTGCGCAGGGTCTTCAGCCGCTCGGTGCGGCGGCCGGCCAACACCACGCAGGCACCGGCCTTGGCCAGTGTTTTGGCGAACTGCGCACCCAGGCCGCCCGAGGCGCCGGTTACCAGGGCAACGCGGCCCTCCAGATCAATTTGATAGCTCATTGGCTGCTTTCGGAGAATGATTTTGACGATAGCACGCAGCCTTGACAGCACCGCTTGAACGGTAAATAGCACGGTCGTTCTATTTCCGAAACCGCCCGAT
>JBBQKT010000243.1:0-5565 GCA_038327205.1 Burkholderiales bacterium
GGCCAAAGGCAACACCATCCACATCGCCATTGCCGCCTGGCCATGGGGGGCGTACCTTGGCGAAGATGGCCTGGCACGCGGCATCCGCGTCAAGACCTCGTCCTTCACCCGCCACCATGTCAACGCCGCCTTGGTGAGGGCCAAGGCATCGGGCTACTACATCAACTCCATCCTGGCCAATACGGAAGCCACCAACGACGGCTATGACGAGGCCCTGCTGCTCGACGCCTCCGGCTTCGTCTCCGAAGGCGCGGGCGAGAACCTGTTCGTCATCAAGAACGGGGTGGTCTACACGCCCGACCTGTCGGCCGGTGCGCTCAACGGTATCACCCGCAACACCATCTTCGCCATCTGTGAAGACCTGGGCCTGAAGCTGGTCGAAAAGCGCATCACCCGCGACGAGGTTTACATCAGCGACGAGGCCTTCTTCACCGGCACCGCCGCCGAAGTGACGCCGATCCGCGAGCTCGACCGGATCGAGTTGGGCAAGGAAGGCTATGTGGGCTCACGCGGCCCGATCACCGAAAAAATTCAAGCGGCGTTCTTTGACATCGTCAATGGCCGCAATCCGAAATATGCCGAATGGCTGAGCCTGGTGTGAAGATGAGTGATTCAAAAGCAATCGTTGAAGTGATGGCCGCCGACGTGCAAGACAATGGCTCGGTGTTCTGCCCCAACCCCAAGATGGCGCTGTGGAGCACCCATCCCAAGGTGTTCATCGACCTGGCGCACAGCGGCGAGGGCAAGTGCCCCTATTGCGGCACGGTCTATCGCCTGAAGGCGGGTGAGGTGCTGCACGGCGGGCACTGAGCGGCCGTGTGTAGCCGCTAGGTTCAGGCCCTCTTACATCCCGTAAAAGACATAGTCCGCCTGGTAGGCCACCGACTTGCGCTCGCTCTTGTTGGTCATGGCGCAAGCGGTTGTCGGGGCGACACCGCCGACGGTTTGCAGGCGCTGAATGTGGCTGATGCCTTGCATCGCGCCCGCACCCATGGCGGGGTCGGCCTTCACCAGCTGCAGCGGGATATTGCCAGGTCCGTTGGGGGCGACAGCAAGTTGCTTGCCGGTGACCTTGGAGCCATCAATCGACTCCCAGGTGGGGCCGGCGTAATACTTGCCGACGACTTCACCGGACTTAGTCTTCAGCGTGGCGACCGGGCCGACAACGCCCCACTCGAACATGCCGGCCATGTCTTTCTTCTCGCGGCATTCATAGCTCAGCTCGCCGCTGCCGACGGTGAACATCTTCTGCATCGTGCCGGCCGGGGCGCGGACGGCCTCGGGCAAGGTGGTGTTGTCCACCATCGGCGTCATCATCATCGGCTGGGCAGCGCAGGCAGCCAGGGTGAAAGCAACGGGGAGAAAAACCAGGGTCAGTGACTTCATCGCGATGTCCTCAGGGGGTTGGGTTGCCGTTCTTTACGCAACCCGCCCCACTTTGGATGCAGCAAAAATCAAATTGTTCCCGCCGACACAATCGGCCCGGTCGGTGCGCCCGTCGGTGAGCCGCCGGTGGGCTCCATGCTGACGGCAAAGGCCGCTGTGCCGGTCAGCAGCTTCGCGCGCAGGACGGTTGCTTTGCCGCCGGCGACCAAGCCGAGCGACTGCGGCGCACCCTTGCCGGGCACGGCCCACAGCTGCAACACGCGGCCCTGCTCGACCGTCAGCTCGCCCAGCGACTTGAGGGTCAACGCCCCCCCGTCAGCGCTGACGCTGGCCACAAAACCGGCCTTGACGATGGTCGCACCGGCCTCGGTGCTGTTCATCACGATGACGAACGGTGCTTGTGGTGGCACAGGCTGGCCCAGCAGCACCGCCAAGGCCAAAGCGCCGGCTGTGGCAACACCGGCAAAACCTTGCCAGAGGCCCAATTTGGCCCACCAGCTTGGCTTGGGTTCGGGCTCGCCGAACAAACGGCGCTGCACGCTCGCCCACAGCTGCGGCGGCGGGGCCACCGCAGCGACCGGTGCGGCTAGCGGCTGCAAGCGCTGCTGCCAGGCTTGCACTGCGTCTTGCAGCGCCGGGTGGGCGGGCAGCAGGCGCTCGAAGCGGCGGCGTGCTCCGCCGCGCAAGGTGCCCAGGGCATATTCGGCGGCCAGGCGTTCGACCAGGGCGGGGCGGCTGTAATCCATTACGCAGTCCCCCCTGCTTTTGTAGACGCTGTGTTGTTCATCAAGCCAGCCGCACGGTCCAGGCAAGATCGCAAGCTCAGCAGCCCGCGCCGTACCCAGCTTTTCACCGTGCCCAGCGGTTGGCTCATCTGCTCGGCCACTTCGGCGTGCGAGAGGCCTTGGTAATAGGCCAGCGCGAGGCTGGAGCGCTGCTCGCCGCTGAGGCCTTCCATGCATTCGGCCAGCGCATGGGTTTCGCTGGCTTGGGTGAGCAGTTCGAGCGGCCCGGCGGCGGCGCTGGGCATGGCTTCGAGCAAGTCGCGCTCGCCGCCCTCATCGTCTTCACTGCCCTGAAAGCGGCTGATCGTCGGGGGTTCGGCGGCGCGGCGGCGCAGGCTGTCGATGGCCCGGTTGCGGGCCACGCTGGTCAGCCAGGTCATGGGCTGGCTCAAGGCCGCATCGAAGCCGCCGGCGGCCCGCCAAACGTTCACGAACACCTCTTGCAGCACCTCCTCGGCCTGGGCCCGGTCGCTGTTGATGCGCAGTACGACACCGAACAGCTGCGCACTGGTGGTTCGGTAGACGGTCTCAAAGGCCTGGCGATCGCCCAGGGCGACGCGGGACAGCAGGCGCGACAGCTCGCGGCTGCGCTCGGTCCATTCAGCGGGGGAAGTTGTACTCATGCCGCATTCTTACGTGCGTTGCTGAACATTAGATGCAGACCTACCCGCATTCGTGGGGTGGCTTCATACAATGGCGTTCATGCAAGCTCGCCCCAAAGCCCAGACCGCCGCCCTGATGGCCTCGCCCGAGGATACCGAGCAACAGTTTTACGAGGCATTGCAAACCGCCGATCTGGAGCGCTTGATGGGTGTCTGGGCCGAGGAGGACGAAGTCTCCTGCGTCCACCCCGGTGGGCCGCGTGTGGTGGGCCTGAGCGCGATCCGCCTGGCTTTTGCCAATGTGTTTTCGCAAGGGGCGATCAATGTCCACCCCGAGCGCGTGCGCCGGCTGCACACCCATGACACCGCCGTCCACCAGGTGCTCGAACGCGTGCACGTCACCGGGCCAGGCGGCCAGCCGCAAAGCGCCTGGGTCATCGCCACCAATGTCTATCTGAAAACCGCACTGGGCTGGCGGATGGTGGTTCACCATGCCAGCCCAGGCACGCCGCACGATGTTCAAGAGGTCGCTGAAGAAGCGGCAACGATTCATTGAATTACCAAGCTCCCTGGTGGCTGCCCGGCGGCCAAGCGCAGACGATCTGGCCGGCGCTGTTTTCACAAGACTTGGCGGGCGCGGCCCTGACGTTCAGGCGCGAGCGCTGGGACACGCCGGATGGTGATTTCATCGACGTCGATCATGTCGATGCGCCCACTGCCGCTGCACCCTTGCTGGTGCTGTTCCACGGCCTGGAAGGCAGCTCGGAAAGCCACTACGCGCAGTCCTTCGCCAGCATCGCCCGCGCCCGTGGCTGGGCCTTTGCGATCCCGCACTTTCGGGGCTGTTCGGGCGAGCTGAACCTCGCGCCGCGGGCCTATCACTCGGGCGATTTTGAAGAAATCGGCTGGATCCTGGCGCGCTTGAAGGCCGGACACGATGGCCCGTTGATCGCTGTTGGCGTCTCGCTGGGCGGCAATGCCTTGCTGCGCTGGGCCGAAGAAAATGGTGCCGCAGCGGCGGCCACCGCTGGCGCCGTCTGCGCCATCAGCTCGCCGGTGGATCTGACCGCCTCGGGCCAGGCCATCGGGCGCGGCCTCAACCGGCAGATCTACACCCGCATGTTCCTGCGCTCAATGGTGCCCAAGGCGCTGCGCAAGCTGGCGCAATACCCCGGCCTGTTCGACGGCGAAAAGCTGCGCGCGGCGCGGGATCTGTACGCCTTCGACAACATCTTCACCGCCCCGCTGCACGGCTTCAAGGACACCGACGACTACTGGTCACGCGCGTCCGCGAAACCCCATCTGGCGGACATTCGCATTCCTGCCCTGGTGCTGAATGCCCGCAACGATCCCTTCGTGCCTGCGGGCAGCCTGCCAGCACCGAAAGACGTGGGCCACTTCGTGACGCTGTGGCAGCCTGAACACGGCGGCCATGTCGGCTTCGCCGAGGGCACCTTGCCAGGACAAGTGCTGGGGCTGCCAGGGCGGGTGTGTGACTGGTTGGCCCAACAAGCTCTCTGAACGGAAACTCCCATGGATGACATCGTCAAGGCGGCCCTCAAAAAGTGGCCCAACGTCCCCCACTGCTACGGCTGGCTGGCGCTGGATGCGCGCGGCGATTGGTATATGCGCGACGAGCGCATCCAGGCCGCCGGGCCCTTTCCGGCGGTCAAGGGCAGCCGCATCACGCATGAAAAGCTGCGCGAATTCATCGAACGCAACTACGCCTGCGATGACGCCGGCGCCTGGTTTTTTCAGAACGGGCCACAGCGGGTCTACCTGCAACTGGAGGCCGCGCCCTGGGTCTGGCGCTTGCAGGCGGACGGCAGCATCCTCAGCCATACGGGCCGCGCGGCGGTGTTTGCATCGGCCTGGCTGGACGAGCTGGGCCGGCTGTTCTTGAACACCGACATTGGCCTTGGCATCGTCCACAGCCTCGACATGGAAACCGCGGCCGATGCGGTGGAAGCCGGGCGCTGGGTGCCGCAGGCCTGCCAGTTTGCGGAATTGCCCGAACGCTTCGGTTTCATCCTCGAACCGGCGTAAAAAAACCGACCTCAGCGGGTCGGTTTTCAAAGGCTCAAAAATCTCAGTTCGGGGCCGAGGCCGGAGCAGCCGGTGCCTTGGGCTCGTCGAACTTGGCGCCAGCGTTATTGGACATATAGACCACGGCACGGCCAATTTCGTAATCGCTGAAATCGCCGCCGCCTTGCGCGCCCATATTGCCCTTGCCCTTGAGGGCCGAAGTCAGCAGGGCGTCGTAGCCGGTCTTCACACGCGGGCCCCAGGCGGCGGTGTCGCCAAACTTGGGCGAACCGGCAGCGCCAACGGCATGGCAGGCCGAGCATTGGGCTTGGTACACCTGCTCGCCGGTCTTCATGGCGGCCACATCATTGACGTCTTTCACCTGGACGCTGCCGATGCGCTGAATGCGCAGAGCCACGGCCTCGGCGGTCAGTGCCTCGCTGCCTGCGGCGGGCTTGGGATCGGTCGTCACATAGCTCGCCAGCATGATGATGACGACGATGGGCACGATGAACGCAAAGAACACGGCCCAGGCCAGTTGCTTGGGCGTCTTGATCGGGCCGGTGTGATCTTCCTCGTCGTGTGGGTTGGGCGATGAATGCACGTGATCTTGGGTTCCGCTCATGAAATCCTCTTGGCTGTGTTGCGCTGCTAATTTGCGGTGCTAATTTTTGGCTTTAATCTTGCTTGAGTCTGAATTTAGTGCGGCTGACTGCTTGTTGACTTTCAGCGGCAGCAAAACCCAACGATTATAAGTGCGCCCCGCA
>JBBQKT010000244.1:0-5516 GCA_038327205.1 Burkholderiales bacterium
TGCAAGGCGCGCAGTTGCCCGGCGTCCTGTGTGCCACTGCGGTCAACCAGCGCGTACTGATAAATCCAGCCGACCCCCGTGGCGTCCGGCCCGAGCGAGGCCTTCGCCGCTGCGGGCAAGCGGCCCTGCACCTGGTTCAAATACTCCAGCACCCGCGAGCGGGCCCAGTACAGGTCGGTGCCGTCCTCGAACAGCACGTAAACATACGAGTCGCCAAAGAAGGAATAGCCGCGCACCGTCTTCGCGCCCGGCACCGACAGCATCGTGGTGGTCAGCGGATAAGTGACCTGGTTCTCGACGATACGCGGTGCCTGGCCGGGAAAGCTCGTGCGGATGATGACCTGCACATCAGACAGGTCGGGCAACGCGTCAAGCGGCGTGCGCAGCAACGAATAGACGCCCCAGGCAGCCAGCATCACCGTCGCCAACAGCACCAGAAAGCGGTTAACGATGGACCAGCGGATCAACCGGGCGATCATGGCTTGCCCCCGGCCATCGGGTCGTCGTTCAGCCGCGACTCAAGCCCTTTCAGGCTGGCCTCGGAGTCGATCAGGAACTGCGATGAAACCACCACCCGCTGGCCCCGTTGCAGCCCGCGTTTGATCTCGGTCTGGCGACCGCTTTCAATGCCGATTTCTACATCGACCGGCCGGAACCGGCCACCCTCTTCGGCCAGCATCACGACAGTTCGCCGACCGGTCTGGATCACCGCCTCGGTCGGAATCAGCAGCGAGCTCTCGGCCCGTGGGTCGATGAACTGCATTTGAACGAACATGCCGGGGACCAGCCGCGACCCCGGGTTTGCCAATTCGAGCCGCGCCTTCAGGGTGCGGGTTGACGCGTTCACGTCGGGCAGCAGGGCCTGCACCCGGCCGTTGAAGGTGACACCCGGCACGGCAGGGCTTTGGGCCTGCACCTTGGCACCCGGCCGCAGCAGTGCGGCCTGGCTTTCCGGCACCTCGGCATTCGCCCACACGGTGGCCAGGCCATTGATGCGGAACAGCGTGGCACCGGCCATCACCGTCATGCCGTCGCGCGCCAGCAGCTCCACCACCACACCGCTGATCGGTGCGGTGATGGTCATGCGCGGCTGCGTGCTGCCGCTGCGCTCGACAAGGCGAATTTGCGCGTCGCTCATGCCGACCTGGCGCATCCGCTGACGCGCACCGTCAACCAGCGGGGCGAGGTCGCTACCCTGCATGCGGCGCACCGACAAGAACTCTTCCTGCGCCGCTATCCAGTCGGGCACATACAGATCGGCCAGCGGCTGGCCTTGGCGCACCGGGTCGAGCGTGGCGCCCACATAGAGCTTCTCGACATAGCCGGTGGCACGGGCCTGCACCACCGCCTGGTCGCGTTCGTTGAAGACGATGTTGCCGACGGCCGACACCTGGGGCGACAAACGGCCTTCGGTCACCTCGGCGGTGCGCAGGCCCAGGTTCTGCTGGATGCGCGGGCTGACCGTCACCTGGCTGCCGTCACCGCCGCTTTGCGCGTACACCGGCACCAACATCATGTCCATGAAGGGCGATTTGGCCGGCTTGTCGAACTTGTTGCCGGGCACCATCGGGTCGTGGTAATACAACACCTTGCCGCCGTTGACCGGGTCGGTGTCACCCGCCTTGATGCCGGTTTGGAGGTGGCGACGGGTGGCTTCTTCGCCTTCTGGGATGCTCTGCGGCAAGGGGGCGACAGCCGCTTTTTGCGATGTCGGGGCCATGTTCATGCCCATGCCGCGCTGCATGCCCAGGGTGTAGATGCCGAAGCCGCCTGCGCCGAGTGTGCCGATCACCGCCAGGGCGATCACGAGAGGTTTGAGTTTCATGGTTCGTTTTCCGAGGGATTCAGGGGCGGGTCGGCACGAGATAGTTGAGCTGCGCCCACCGGCGAGCGGCCTCCATCTCCAGACGCAGGCGTTCGACGCGGGTGTCGATCTCGCTGCGGCGAGCTTCCAGCACGGCGGTCAGCGGGCCTACGCCGCCTCGGTAAGCCGCCAGCGACGCCTGCGTGCGCTCAGCAGCCAGCGGCAGCAGCGCGTCGTCGTAATGCGTCAGCCGTTCGCGGTCACTGCGCCATTCCTGCAACAGGGCGAGTGCTTCGGCAAGGTGCGCGCGGGTCGCCTCCTCACGTTCGGCGCGTGCTTGTTCAAGCACGGCCAGCTTGGCTGCCAACTGCCGGTCCTGGCGACTCTTCTGATCCCACTGCAAGGGCATCGACAGGTTCACCGACACCATGTTCGAGTAGGCCGATCCGCGCTGGTTGAACATCAGCTCGACGCTGACATCGGGCTTCTTGTCGGCCTGCGCAACATCGGCATCCGCTTGCGCCATCGCCTCCCGGCGCACCAAGACTTCGATCTGCGGATGATGGGCGAGCTGAGCCTCCAGGTCTTGCGTCAGCAGGCCAACCCCATCCAACGCGGGCGGTGCGGCAAGTGCCTCGGCGGCCGGCGGTCCGATCCAGCGCGCCAGTTGCGTGGTGGCCGTGGTGATCTGTCTTTGGGCCTGGGCCAGGCGGTCCTCGATCTGCGCCACGCTGGATCGCGCGGCGAACACCTCCGCTTGCGAACCCCGGCCGCCGCGATAGGCGCTGTCGGCCGCGTCGATCTGCAAGCGGGCCTCGCCGCGCTGTGCCATCAGCAGGTCTCGCAGGCGCTCCTGGTAGTGGCGGTCCAGCCAGGCCGTCGCCGTGTCGCGCTGCAAATTGGCCAGCAAGAGCTGACGGCCCGCCTCGGCGAACTCGGCCTCGCGCTCAAAGCGCGCCGTCCTCGCCCGCAGCTTGCCGTCACGGGTGAACTCCTGCATCACGCCGATTGAGCGCATGGTCATGAAGTCCCGCGACAGGCTCAAGCGATCTGCGCCGTTGACCGGCAGGTTGTTGATGCCGGCCTTCAGCGTCGGATCGGGCCGTTGGCCGGCCGCGACAGCCATCTCCCGCGCCGCCGCAGCCGCAGCGTCTTGGGCTGGCAACTGCAGCGAGCGGACCTGCGCCAGCCGCAAGGCCTCATCGAGTGTCAAAGGCACGGCTTGAACCGGCAACGCGCCGAGGCCGATCAGCAGGCTCAGCGCGAGGCGGCTGAAGGCTGCCGGGCGTGCGTGCGAGGGCTCGTTGGACGAGCGATGTGCTGGGTGAAACATGACATCTCCTGACGAACGCCGAGCTCGAAGCTCGGCTCGGCCTGCCTGCTGAAGATCAACAACAGCCAGGCCCGTGGCGCGTGCAGCGTCAGGAAATCAGAGGCGAAAAACGCAGTGCAGAATGGCATGCGGCGGCTCGGGCGCGGCATCCAAACCTGCATCAGCGGCCGGGAAGAACCGGCCGGCACCGAGCGAGCTCTGCGGTGCGGGGGGAATCGAATAAAGAAAGCTCGGGAGGCCCAGCGCCAACACCGCCGCCGACGCCGTGTCAGCACTTTGCTGGCCCTGCTGGCAGTGCGCGGCGCAGAGGTTGGGCGTGTCTGCATCCATCTGGTCACAGCCGGGCGGCATTTCAGCGGCGAGCATGGCTGCGGCCCCCACGGCCTCTACGGCCCCCACGGCCTCCGCCATTCCCTTCAGGCCCGGACACGCATAACTGGCCACCGCAAGTTGCGCGAACAGCAGCACCCCGATCAGCAACCGGCCGATGGATTTGGTGAACGCGCGGGACAGAAACATGTCGCAAAGTTTAAGGGCTTCGACGCAGTCGCTCAGGGCCTATGCCTTGACCTCATCCACCGCCATCAACACCGCCTCCGCCGTCGCCGGTGCCCGCAGCTGCGGATCACAGCCCGCCGGGCCAGCCGCAGCGACCGCGTCCTTGATCGCCAGCAGCACGGCAAACGGCAGCAGCAGGGGCGGCTCGCCGACGGCCTTGGAGCGGTGGATGCTGTCGGCCGGGTTGGGCTGGTCGAACAGCGCGACGCGGAAGTCGGGCGGGCTGTCGTTGGCGGTGGGGATCTTGTAGGTGCTGGGCGCGTGGGTGCTGAGCTTGCCGCTTTGGGGATGCCAAACCAGCTCCTCATTGGTCAGCCAGCCCATGCCCTGGACGAAGGCCCCCTCGACTTGGCCGATGTCCAGCGCCGGGTTCAGTGATTGGCCGACGTCGTGCAGCACATCGGCGCGGGTGCAGCGGCTCTCACCGGTGAGTGTGTCGATCAGCACCTCGGCCACGGCCGCGCCGTAGGCGAAGTAGTAGAAGGGCTTGCCCTGCAGGCGGGCGCGGTCCCAGTGCAGGCCGGGCGTTGTGTAGAAGCCGTCGCTCCACAGCTGGATGCGTTGCAGATAGGCCTTGGCGACCAGTTCATTGAAGCCGAGCGTCAGGCCGCCGGACTGCACCTGGCCGCCGCCGAACACCACGCCATCGGCCTTGCCGCCCAGCAACTCGGCCGCCAGCACAGCCAGCCGTTGCTTGACCTTGCGCGCCGCATCCTGCGCGGCCTTGCCGTTCAGATCGCTGCCGGTCGATGCGGCGGTGGCCGAGGTGTTGGCCACTTTCTGCGTGTCGGTCGCGGTGGCACGCACTTGCGCCAGCGGGATGCCCAGCTCGTGGGCAACGACCTGGGCGACCTTGGTGTTCAGGCCCTGTCCCATTTCGGTGCCGCCATGGTTCACCAAGACCGAGCCGTCGGTGTAAACGTGCACCAACGCACCGGCTTGGTTCAGGTGGACGACATTGAAGGAGATGCCGAACTTGACCGGCGTCAGCGCCAGGCCCTTTTTGAGCACCGGGCTGGCGGCGTTGAAGGCGGCGATTTCGGCGCGGCGACGGTGGTAGTCGCTGCTGGCGATCAGCTGGTCGGTCAGCGGCTGCAGGATGTTGTCTTCGACCGTCTGGCCGTAGGGGGTCACGTCCTGCCCCTCACCACCTGCGGCGTAAAAATTGCGCTGCCGCACGACGAGCGGATCCAGCCCCAAGCGCCGCGCGACCGAATCCAGAATCATCTCGATGGCCAGTGCCCCCTGCGGCCCGCCGAAGCCACGAAACGCGGTGTTGCTCTGCGTGTTGGTGCGGGCGCAATAACCGTGCATGGCGACGTGCGGCAGCCAGTAGGCGTTGTCGAAGTGGCACAGCGCGCGGGCCATCACCGGCGCGGACAGATCGGCCGAATGGCCGCAGTTGGAGATCAGATCGATCTCGGCGCCAAGGATGCGGCCCGCGTCGTCGTGGCCGACATGCCAGCGGTAATTGAAACCATGGCGGCGGCCGGTGATCATGAAATCGTCATCCCGGTCCAGCCGCAGTTTGACCGGGCGGCGCAGCTTGGTGGCCGCCAATGCTGCCACGCAGGCGAACAGGGCCGACTGCGATTCCTTGCCGCCGAAGCCGCCGCCCATGCGCCGGCACTGCACCTGCACCTGGTGCGCCTGGTAGCCCATCGCGTGGGCCACGAGTTGCTGCATCTCGCTGGGGTGCTGGGTTGAGCAGTGGATCAACAGGGCCTTGTTTTCCTGCGGCAGGGCATAGCTGATCTGGCCTTCGAGATAGAACTGTTCTTGCCCGCCGACGGCCCAGGCGCCGGTGAAGGTGTGGGGCGC
>JBBQKT010000245.1:0-5514 GCA_038327205.1 Burkholderiales bacterium
CCCTGCCCAAGCCAACGCCTTTTTCACCCGCTACTGCGACGCCTTCAATGCCAGCGACGGTGAGGCCGTGGCCCAGCTCTGGCACAGGCCCAGCAGCCTCAGCGACAGCCGCGACGGCTTTGCGCGCGTGACCTGCTGGACCGATGAGGCCTCAATGCGGGCAAACATGGTGGCGCTGTGTGAGGCCTATCGCGGTGTCGTCGGTCACCGCTGGGCCTTTGAACTGCGAGACCATATCGCGCTGGGTGAGAACCATGCGTTTGTCAACGTCGTCTGGACGATGACCCGCGGCGAAGAAACGCTGCAACGCTTTGCCACCGGCTACCAGCTGGGGCGCTTTGACAAGGGCTGGCAGGTGCTCTTTTGCACCGCCTACCAAGAAGATCTTTCCGAGATAAAAAACCATGCTGCTCCCTGAAGACCACCGCGCCATCCAGGACGCGATCCGCACTTTTGTTCAAGCCGAGATCGCGCCCAAGGCTGCCGCCTGGGACAAGTCCCATGCCTTCCCCGCGGCCGAGCTGAAAGGCCTGGCGGCGATGGGCTGCTACGGCGTGGCGGTGCCGGCCGAGTGGGACGGCGCGGGCCTGGACTATCTGGCGTTGGCGGTCATCCTGGAAGAGATCGCCGCCGGCGACGGGGCCACGTCTACCGTCATCAGCGTCAACAACTGCCCCTGCTGCTCGATCCTGATGGCCTTCGGCAATGACGATCAGAAGACCCGTTTCCTGAAGCCGCTGGCACGTGGCGACATGCTCGGCGCGTTCTGCCTGACCGAGCCGCATGTCGGCTCGGAAGCGGGCGGCTTGAAGACCACCGCCGTGCGGGACGGCGATGAGTACGTGCTCAACGGCGTCAAACAGTTCATTACCAGCGGCAAGAACGGCGATGTCGCCATCGTGATGGCGGTTACCGACAAGGCGGCCGGCAAGAAGGGCATCAGCGCCTTTCTGGTGCCCACCAACACGCCCGGCTACGTGGTCGCCCGTGTTGAAGACAAGCTGGGCCAGCATGCCAGCGACACCGCGCAGATCCTGTTTGATAACTGCCGCATCCCGGCCGTCAACCGGCTGGGTGAAGAGGGCCAGGGGCTGAAGATTGCGTTGTCGGGCCTGGAGGGCGGACGCATTGGCATCGCAGCCCAAGCGCTCGGCATGGCACGCGCGGCCTTCGAGGCGGCGCTGCGTTACAGCAAGGACCGCACGAGCTTCGGCCAGCCGATTTTTCAGCACCAGGCGATCCAGTTCAAGCTGGCCGATATGGCCACCCAGATCGAGGCGGCGCGGCAGCTGATCTGGCATGCCGCAGCGCTGAAAGATGCCGGTTTTCCCTGCCTGAAAGAGGCCGCGATGGCCAAGCTGTTTGCCAGCGAGATGGCCGAGAAGGTCTGCTCCGAAGCGATTCAGATCCACGGTGGCTACGGCTATCTGAGCGATTTTCCGGTTGAGCGCATCTACCGCGATGTGCGGGTCTGCCAGATCTATGAGGGCACGTCCGAGGTGCAGAAAATCTTGATCGGGCGGGCGCTCGCTTGAGCGAGGCGGAATCACTGGAAAGTCAGAACCGCGCGCTGCGTCTGCAGCTCGACACCTTGCTGCGTGAGGCGCGCAGCAACGAGGACAAGCAAAAGCGCTTTGACGCGCTGGAGCAGCGGCTGATCGGCGCACGCTCGCTGGTCGAACTGGTGCGCCTGCTCCTGGTGGACTACAAGGCCGAATTCACCATCGACTTCATCAACCTGACCCTGGTTGACGGCGACCTGGAGGCCACGCAGATCCTCGACGCCGAGTTGCGCGCTGACGTGCAGCTGCAGCAGGACCTGTCCCTGGTGCAATCGGCCGATGCGCTTGCCGCGTTGTACGGCGGTGCCACGCAGCCGGTGCTGGCTCCGTTCGTGGCCCAAGAACATGGGCGCTTCTTCGGCAGCGGTGGCTTGGCGCAGATCCGCTCGGTGGCCTTGTTGCCGCTGCTGCGCCGCGGCCAGCTTATCGGCGGGCTGCATTTCGGCAGCCGTGAGCTGGATCGTTACGCGGTAGCGTCTGGCACCCATTTTCTGGCGCGGCTGGCGGCCATCGTCGCGGTGTGTCTGGAGAGCGCGTTGACGCAGGAGCGCTTGACCCGCGCCGGCCTGACCGACGCGCTGACCGGTGTGCACAACCGGCGTTTCTTCGAGCACCGCTGTCCGATCGAGGTGTCACAGGCGCGCCGCTACCGCCATCCGCTGGCCTGCCTGTTTCTTGATATCGACCGCTTCAAAGGCATCAACGACAGCCACGGCCATGCGGCCGGCGACGCGGTGTTGACGGCGGTAGGGGGCTTGATTCATGGCCAGTTGCGCACCGGCGATACCGTCGCCCGCTATGGCGGTGAAGAGTTTGTTGTGCTGCTGCCGCAGGCCTCGGCCCAGCACGCGGCCGAGATTGCCGAACGCATTCGTGCCCGCATCGCGGCCAAGCCCTTGATGCTGCCGTCCGGCGAGGCGATTGCCGTGACGGCGTCCATCGGATTGGCGATGCTGACGGACGACACGGCGGCGCGCGAGCCCGCCGAGCTCGCCGCACAGATGGTGGCCGCCGCCGATCAAGCGATGTATGCGGCCAAGCAACAGGGCCGCAACCGGGTGGTGCAGCTCAGCTGATGGCTAATGCGCGGCGCCGCATCCACAGCGCCAGCAGGCCACCGGCACCCCACAGCAGGGCCACTTTCGGTTCCGGCACCGGGCTGGCTTGCAGGAAGGAGTCAATCGGCAGGTCCACCACCCAGCTGCCGCCAGGGCCGCTGAGTGGCACGCCGTCCAGGTGGAAGCGTTGCTGGACAAAGTTGACGCCGCCCGAGGTATGGACGAAGGGCCAGGCCGCTTAAACGTAACTGCACGTGTTGCGCTGCAGCACTCGCGTCACTGTGAAGCAGTTGTGCAAAAGCGCGACCAAAGGTAACAAGTATTTCAGCGCGATTGCGGCTGCGCGAAGGGCATTCGATGATGGCGAGCAGAACCCGCCGTGGGAGGCCTTTGTGTTGCACCGAACCACCGCGAGCGTCGACATCGACGCCAGTTTCACACTGGACGAAACACTGCTGACGCAGCGCCGAGCGGCCAGCGCACGGCGGCTCTACACCTTTCAGATTCCAGCGCTGCGGGTTCTCGGCTATTTGTTGGTGTGTGGCATTTTGGTGCTGCAGGACTGGCGCAGCGGCGCTGAATTTCCGCCGCTGGCCCTGCTGCCCTTGATGGCGGTCAACCTGTCCTATGCCCTGCTGGGCTGGCTGCTGCTGCGCATGGGTTATGGGCGCACGGGTCGTGTTGATCTCAGCCTGCTGATGTTCCATGCCGATGCGCTGATGCTGCTGCTCAATTTGCATCAGCTGGAACAAAGCCATCTGTTCTTTGCGCTTTTCCTGCTGGTGCTGGTGGTGGATCAGGTGGGCGTCGGGTTTAAGCGGGCGCTCTATTTCGCCCATTACGTCACCGTGGCCTACCTGGCTTATGCCGCCTGGATGGCTGTGTACCAAGTAGCGCCCGGCGCGCCCGGCGCGCTCAGCGACCGGCTGGGTATCGCCGCCATCATGTATGGCATTGGCGTCTATCTGGCCTTGACCGGCCTGTTGACCGAGCGCCTGCGCAACCGGACGCGCGAGGCCATCCGCACCGCCCATGTGCTGGTCGACCAACTGGCGCAGAAGGCGCAGGCTTTGGAGGCGCAGCAGATCTTGTTGGAGCAGGCGCGGCAGCAGGCCGAGCAGGCCAATCTGGCCAAGTCGCAATTCCTGGCGGTCACCAGCCACGAGATCCGCACGCCGATGAACGGCATCCTCGGTGCCACCGAGCTGTTGATCGGCACCTCCCTGACGCGCACCCAGCAGCATTACGTGGAGACGGCCCATCACTCGGCCACCGCCCTGCTGGCGCTGATCGACGATGTGCTCGATCTGTCGCGCATCGAGGCCGGCAAGCTCACCTTGAGCCCGGCCGACTTCGACCTGCGCGAGTTGGTCAATGAGGCGGTGGCGCTGCTGGCCATGACCGCCCGCGACAAGCCCGTCAGCGTGCGCGCCGAGGTGGCGCCGCAGGTGCCCCGGCGTGTCCATGCCGACCCGCTGCGCCTGCGCCAATTGCTGGTGAATCTGCTGCACAACGCGGTCAAATTCACCGAGCGCGGCAGCGTGCTGCTGGCCGTGACCGATGTGACGACACCGGCCGATCCGCCCGAGACACTGCAGCTGCGCTTTTCAGTGCGCGACACCGGCATTGGTATCCCGGCAGACCAATTGAAGAACATTTTTGGCGCCTTCACGCAGGTCGACGGCTCCAGCACCCGCCGCTATGGCGGCAGCGGCCTGGGGCTGGCCATCGTCCAGGAGTTGACCGATCTGATGGGCGGCCAAGTGCAGGTTGAAAGTAAGGAGGGCCGTGGGTCGCATTTCTGGATCGAGCTGCCGCTCAAGCCTGGTGCGCCCGACTCAGAGGTGCTGCCGCTGGACGCGCCGCTGACGGTGCTGGACATCGATCTCTCGCGCATGTTGACGGTGCTGGTGGCGGAGGACGACCCGGTCAACCAGATGGTGGTCGAAGGCATGCTGACCATGCTGGGCTGCGATGTCCAGGTGGTGGACGACGGCCGGGTGGCGGCCGAGGCTGCGGCGCAGGGCGGTTACGACATTGTTTTCATGGATTGCCACATGCCACTGATGGACGGTTATGAGGCGACGCAGCTCATCCGCAAGCAGGAGCTGATGGGGCGCGCCGATGGCGGCCGGGTGCCGATCGTGGCGCTGACGGCCGATGCGCTCGCCAGCGACCGCGAGCGCTGCATTGACTCGGGCATGGACGACTTCATGACCAAGCCGGTCAGCCCGGCGCAACTGGCCAGCGTCATCAAGCGCTGGACCGGGCGAAACACGAATCCGACGACGACTTGGTGAGGGGCGACGCCAGTGCCTCGCGCACAAAACGCACCAACAACCGCGCCGTCCCCGAGCCCGCAGGCACCGCCCAGGTCACCTGCCATAGCCTGGCACCGCCTGAGCTGGATTTGCCAGCGATCGGCCATTTCGCGATGTTCCGCCGTGATCTGGGCGCGCGCATCTGGCCGCTGCTGATGGCGCCGGTCGAGCCTGCGACGCCCAGGCTCAGAGCCCGCCTCGGGTGAGCTTGGCCGGGTCGAGCAGCGCTTCGAGCTGCGCCCGGTCGAGCCCGCTGTCTTCCTCCGCCACATCCAAAATCGCTCGGCCCTCGGCATAGGCCCGCTTGGCAATTGCCGCCGCCTGGGCGTAACCGATCACCGGGTTCAGCGCGGTGACGAGGATGGGGTTGCGGGCCAGCGCGTCCTGCAAGCGGGCCACGTTGACGGTGAAGGTGGCGATCGCTCGCTCGCCCAGCAGCGCACTCGTTCGCGTCAGCAGATGCAGGCTGTCGAGCAGATTGGCGGCCACCAGGGGCAGCATCACGTTCAGCTCGAAATTGCCGCTCTGCCCGGCGATGGTGATGGCCGCGTCGTGGCCGATCACCTGGGCGGC
>JBBQKT010000246.1:0-5513 GCA_038327205.1 Burkholderiales bacterium
ATGGATTACCGCGTGCCCGACGCCCAGGGCCTGGCCTACTACAACACCTTGAAGGCGCGTGGCGTCGATGCGCGGCTGCTTTGGTATCCAGATGAAAACCATTGGATTCTGAAACCACAGAACAGCCGACTTTGGTACGCCGAGTTTTTTGGCTGGCTGAAAAAGCACGCCCCGAGCCGATAATCACCCGACCATGCTGATCAAATTCTTCTACACCCTGCGCGCGGCCAAGCTTCCCGTTTCGGTGGGCGAGTTTCTGACCCTGCTCGAAGGGCTGAAGAAGGGCGTGATCGGCTTGTCAGTGGACGATTTCTACTATCTCGCCCGCACGACCCTGGTGAAGGACGAAACCCACTACGACAAATTTGACCGGGCGTTTTCGGCCTACTTCAAGGGCGTCGAAATGCTGGCCGATTTCAGCAAAGACGTGCCGCTCGACTGGCTGAAAAACCACCTCGAACTGAACCTCACCCCCGAGCAGAAAGCCGCCATCGAGGCGATGGGCTGGGACGAGCTGATGGAGACGCTGAAGAAGCGTTTCGAGGAGCAGAAAGAACGCCACGAGGGCGGCTCCAAGTGGATAGGCACCGGCGGCACCAGCCCCTTTGGCAACAGCGGCTACAACCCGCAGGGCATCCGCATCGGCGGTGCCAGCAAGAACAAAAGCGCAGTCAAGGTCTGGGAGCAGCGGGCCTATAAAGACTACGACGACAACCTCGAACTCGGCACCCGCAACATCAAGGTGGCCCTGCGCCGGCTGCGCCGCTTTGCCCGCGAAGGCTCCGACCTCGAACTTGACCTCGGCGACACCATCCACAAAACCGCCGCCAACGCCGGGATGCTGGACATCCGGATGATTCCCGAGCGGCACAACAAGGTGAAAGTGCTGCTGCTGATGGACGTGGGCGGCACGATGGACGAGCACATCCACCGGGTGGAAGAGCTGTTCAGCGCGAGCAAAACCGAGTTCAAGCACCTTGAATTTTTCTACTTCCACAACTGTGTTTATGACTTTGTGTGGAAGAACAACCGCCGCCGTTTTGCCGAAAAGCATTCGACCTGGGACATCATCCGCAAGTACAACAAAGACTACAAATTGATCTTTGTTGGCGACGCAACGATGAGCCCTTACGAGATTTTGCAAGCCGGCGGCAGCGTGGAATACAACAACGAAGAGGCCGGTGCCGAGTGGCTGCAACGCCTGACCCACGCCTTCCCCAAATACGCCTGGATCAACCCCGAACCGCAGGGCGTCTGGCAGTACCGGCAGAGCATTTCCATCATCCAGCAACTGATGCAGCAGCGGATGTTTCCGCTGTCGCTGAACGGGCTGGAAGGCGCGATGCGTCTGCTGAGCAAATGATCTGGCGCTGTTGCGCGGCGCTCGCGCTGTTGGGGTTGGGGGGCTGTTCGACGATCAGTGGCTGGCTGGGGGATGAAAAACCCAAGACTGATGCCGCTGCAGGATCAGCGACGGCCGCAGTCAACGCCCGCAAGATCGCCAACTACGAGTTGAGCGTGGACGCCCCGAGTGATTCGCGCGCGCTGCTGTTGGAGCACCTCGACCTGGCGCGTTTTCAGCGCACCGATGAGGCAGAACGGCTCAGCGCGGTGGAGCTCGATCGGCTGGCCGCCACCACACCGGCGCAGGCCCGCGCACTGCTGGAAACCGAAGGCTTTTTCAATTCTGAAGTCGTCCTCAGCCGCGAAGCCGGGCCGCTCGAGCAGGTGAAGGTGCAAGTCAAGACCGGGCCGCAAACGCAGGTGGAGACGGTGGACTTCAGCTTCGCCGGTGAGCTAGGCGTCGACGCGCCGGACAAACAGACCAGGGAGTTGCAGGACGCCCTGAGGCGCGCCTGGACATTGCCGGTGGGCGAGGCCTTCAGCCAGTCCGCCTGGGGCTCGGCCAAAACCAGCTTGCTGGTGCGCGCACGATCGGGCGGCTACCCGTTGGCCCGCTGGGAAGAAACCACTGCCCAGGTCATCGTCGCCACCAACAAGGCCACCTTGACGCTCAAGCTCGACAGCGGCCCGCTGTTCCACCTGGGCGAGTTGCGCATCGAGGGGCTGAAGTACCAGTCGGAACAAACCGTGCGACGGCTGGCCAGCTTCGCCCCCGGCGATGCCTACAGCGAAAAAACCCTGATCGAGTTCCAGGAGCGGCTGCAAAAGACCTTGCTGTTCGACAGTGTCAATGTGGAACTGCAGGCCGATGCCGACCAGTCGCAGGCGGCGCCGGTGCGCGTCGTGCTGAAGGAAGCGCCCCGCCAACAGGCCACCACGGCGATAGGCTACAGCGCCAACACCGGTCAGCGGGTGACCTTGGAGCACATTCACCGCATTCCCTTTGGCCTGCCAATCCGCAGCAAGGAAAAGCTTGACCTGGGCCGCGACCTGCGGTCCGCCTCGGTGGAACTCAGCTCGCATCCGCAGAGCAATTTGAGCCGCAATCTCGCCTCCGTCGCCATCGAGCAAGACCTGTCGGGCAACCAGATCACCACCAACCTGAGCGCCCGCCTCGGCCGGCTGCAGGAGGAGACGAATGACGAGCGGCTGACCTATGCCGAGCTGCTGCGCGCCCGCGAGCAGCAATTGGGCAGCACGATCAACACCGGCGCGGCGTCGCTGAATGTGCAGTGGATTCGCCGCCGGCTCGACAGCGCCCTGCTGCCCACCGAAGGCACGCAGGCCCTGCTGCTGCTGGGCGGCGGCCGGGCCAGCAGCAGCGTGGCCGACAGCGGGGTCTTCGGCAAGCTGCAGTTCAAGCTCGGCTGGTACCGTCCGCTGGGCGACAACTGGTATGGCAATGCCCGGGTTGAACTGGGGCAGGTGCTGGCCTCTGACCGGGTGGGCATCCCCGACAAGCTGCTGTTCCGCGCCGGTGGCGATGAATCGGTGCGCGGCTATGCGTACCACGGCCTCGGGCCGGTCGCGAACGGCCTCGACGTGGGCGGCCGGGTGCTGGGTGTCGGCAGCATCGAGCTGGCCCGGCCCCTGGCACGGTCGCTGCCCGCGTTCTGGGGCGCGGTGTTTGTCGACGCGGGCAATGCCGCAGCCGACTGGCAAAGCTACAAACCGGCCATCGGCTACGGCGTTGGCCTGCGCTGGCGCAGCCCGGTCGGGCCGCTGCGGGTGGACCTGGCGCGCGGCGTTGACGTGCATCGCTGGCGGCTCCACTTCAGCGTCGGGATTGCGCTGTGAAGTGGCCCGAATTTCGCCGCCCTCGCCTGCTGCTGACCGGCGCCCTGCTCGTTCCGGCCTTGCTGGGCGCAGTGGGGCTGGGGGTGTTCTGGGCGCTGAAGCAGGACAGCGGCACGGCCTGGCTGCTGGCACGCGTGCCCGGCCTGCAGATCGAAGCGCCGCAGGGCGCTCTGCTGGGTGACTTCTCGGCGCGGCGGCTCGTCTACACCCTGCCGGCCGACGGTGGCCGGATCACCTTGAACGGCGTGGCCTGGCGCGGCAGCAGCCTGGCCTGGAGCAGCGCGCCACAGCTGTGGGGCGTGTTGAAGCTGGATTTTCTGCATGTGGACCGTGTTGACATTGCCTTGAAGCCTTCGACCGAACCCGCCAAGGCACCGGCAAACCTGACCCTGCCTTTGGGCGTCGAAGTGGCCAAGCTGGAGGTTGACCAGATCCATCTTCCCGAACTGGGTGACCAACCCCTTCAAGCCATGCGCGGAAGCCTCGTCCTGAGTGCGGATCGGGGCACCGCACACCAACTGCAACTCGATGGGCTGACGTGGGAGCGGTGGCAAATCAGCGGCTCGGCCAAGGTGCTGACTTCCGGGCCGATGACGGTGGCTGCCCGCCTTGGCTTGGCACCGGGCTCCGCCGACAAGGAACGCAAGCAGGGCCCGCTGGACGATTGGCGTGCCACCGTTGAATTGGCTGGCCCGCTTCAAGACCTGCAAGCCAAGGCAGCCGTTACCGCCGTCGGCCAGCATTTGAATGCGGCGGCCCGCGTCAAGCCCTTTGCCCCCTGGCCCCTCGCCGCCTTCGAGGCCGATGCAGAGCAGCTCGACCTGTCCGCCCTCGTCAGCAGCTTGCCGCGTACGGCACTCACCGGCACGGCCGTCTTGGCGTCCAGCGGCTGGAGCAACCCGGCCCGACTGGCCATCAAGCTAACCAACACAGCGGCCGGCCGCTGGGATCAACAGCGCCTGCCGGTGCAGCGGCTCAATGTCGAACTGCAAGGCCGGCCCGACCAGCCGCGCAGCCTGCAGTTGCAAGGCCTGGATCTGCTGCTTGGCAGCCCGGCCGCGCCCGGCGGACGGCTGACCGGCGACGGGCAACTGGCGGCTGACCAAAGCTGGCGTTTGACGACACAAGTCAGCGGCCTGCGGCCCGCCGCGCTGGATGCGCGCCTGGCCCCGCTGCGCCTTGATGGCCGGATTGCAGTCACCGACACCCCCAGCCTGCCGCTGCAACTGGATGCCAAGTTGAAGGGCGATCTGCTGCTGCCCGGCAAGCCCGCGACCCCGGTTCAATTGAGCCTGCAAGCGCAGCAAGATGGCTCGTTCATCAAGATCAACGAGGCCCTGCTGAGCTCGGGCCGGTCGCGCCTGCAGCTGACCGGCGAGGCCAGCACGACCGGTAGCGACGCCAGCCAATGGCGGGCCAGCGCCGATGCCACGCTGCAGGAGTTCGACCCGCGTCTGCTGTGGTCTGGTGTGGCTGGTTCGGCCTGGCAGCGCAGCAACTCCAGCCTGAACGCCACGCTCAAGGCGCAATTGCAGCAAGCGGTGTCGCCAGCGGGCAAGGGCAACGCCTGGCCGCAAGGCGACGCCACCCTGATCGTGCTGCCCAGCCAGTTGGCCGGCATGGGCTTGAACGGCCGCCTCGTCTATGGCCGTGCCGCCGGTGCTGATGCAGCCTTGCAAGTGCAACTGGTGGTGGGCGATAACAAATTGCAGGCGCAAGCCAAGGTGCAAAGTGCGGTGGCGGGTCAAAACACGATCAACACCAGCCTCGATCTGAACGCCCCACGCCTCGACGCCTTCGCCCCGCTGCTGGCCCTGATTGCCCCCGGCACCCAGCTGCGTGGCTCGGCCGATGGCCGGTTGAACGCGCTGGTGCAACAGGGCACAGCGGCGCAGGCCTTGCAAATCAGCAGCGACGGCAGCCTGAACCTGCAAAACCTTCAGCTCACGCCGCCTGCGCCCAATTTGCCCACACGGCTCACCCAAGCCAAGCTGCGCTGGCAGGCCGACAGCCGGCTCAATGCGCCGCTTTCGCTGACTGCCGATTTGCAGGGCCTGGCCATCGGCAAACAAATTGCCAGCGCGGCCAATCTTGACCTGCAGGGCAGCTGGGCACAACACCGGCTCACCGCAGCACTGCAAGGCAAAACCAGCGCCGACCTGACCGGCTCGGCCAAGCTGGCGCTGACGGGCCAACTCGGCAGCTCGCCGCTGCAGGCCTGGCAAGACCTGGCCGCCGCTTCCTCACCAATCACCTGGCGCGCCCGGGTGACGCAATTGCTGGCCCGTCCCAGCAATCCGCAGCTGCCCGAT
>JBBQKT010000247.1:0-5472 GCA_038327205.1 Burkholderiales bacterium
TACTACTGGGCCGCCAAGGCCGTCACCCAGCTGAACCAGATCCTGCTGCTGAACCTCGAAGAAAAAATCAACGGCTCGCAGCAAGGCCTGATGCGGCCCATCGATGAGCATTTTCTCGACCGCGCCGGCACCTTGGAGATCGTCAGCGACGACCTCTATCAGCGCGAGCCGCACGCCATCCTGCAGACCTTTCTGGTCTACCAACGCACTCCCGGCATCAACGGCCTGTCGGCCCGCACCCTGCGCGCGCTTTACAACGCCCGCGAGCTGATGAATGCCGACTTCCGCCGCGACCCCGTCAACGGCGAGACCTTCATGGCCATCCTGCGCCAGCCCGAGGGGCAGACGCATGCGTTCCGGCTGATGAACCAGACCTCGGTGCTGGGCCGCTATTTGTGGGTGTTCCGCCGCATCGTCGGGCAGATGCAGCACGACCTGTTCCATGTCTACACGGTCGACCAGCACATCCTGATGGTGCTGCGCAATGTGCGGCGTTTCTTCATTCCCGAGCATGCGCATGAATACATGTTTTGCTCGCAGCTGGCCGCGCAGTTCGAAAAGCCCGAGTTGCTCTACATCGCCGCCCTCTTCCACGATGTGGCCAAGGGCCGTGGCGGCGATCATTCCGACCTGGGCGCTTTGGAATCGCGGCGCTTCTGCCGTGATCACGGCATTGGCAAGGCCGATACCGAGCTGGTCGCTTTTCTGGTGCAGCAACACCTGACCCTGTCGCGGGTGGCGCAAAAAGAGGACCTGTCCGATCCGGACGTGATCGCCGCCTTCGCCGCCAAGATGGGCGACGCCCGCCACCTCACCGCGCTCTACCTGCTCACCGTGGCCGACATCCGCGGCACCAGCCCCAAGGTCTGGAACGCCTGGAAGGGCAAGCTGCTCGAAGACCTCTACCGCCTGACCCTGCGGGCGCTGGGCGGCGCACGGCCGAATATGGATGCCGAGATCGAGGCCCGCAAACAAGAAGCCCGTCAGATCCTGGCCCTGCACTCGATGCTGCCCGAGGTGGAAACCCCGCTCTGGCAGACCCTGGCGATCAGCTACTTTGCCCGCCACGAGGCCGGTGATCTGGCCTGGCATGCACGCTCGCTCTGGCGGCATGTCAATGCCAGCAGCCCCATCGTGCGCGCCCGCCCCAGCCCGGTCGGCGAAGGCCTGCAGGTGCTGGTCTATTCGCCCGACCGGAACGATCTGTTTGCCCGCATTTGCGGCTACTTTGACGGCGCAGGCTTCAATATTCTGGATGCCAAGGTGCACACGACGAGGAGCGGTTTTGCGCTCGATACCTTCCAGGTCATCAGCCCCGACCACGAGCTGCTGCACCGCGATCTGGTCTCGCTGGTGGAGACCCAATTGGCGCAGGCGCTGACGGTGGAAGGCCCGCTGCCTGAGCCGCGCCGAGGGCGCCTCTCACGGCGGGTCAAGTCCTTCCCGTTCACGCCGCGCATCGCGCTGCGCCCGGACGAGCGGGCCGAAGCCTGGCTGCTGTCGATCAGCAGCAGCGACCGGGTGGGCCTGCTCTACGCGATTGCGCGGGTGCTGGCCCGTCACGGCATCAACCTCCAACTCGCCAAGATTTCCACCCTGGGCGAGCGGGTGGAAGACACCTTTTTGGTCGATGGCGCGGTGCTGCGACAAAACAAGGCGCAGCTCCAGATCGAGAGCGAATTGCTCGACGCGCTGGCTGTGCAGCCCTGAACAAAATGACGCCCAACTTCACGGTCGATGCCCCCGCCGCCCTGGCCGATTTGGCGGCGTTCGATGCCATCATCGATGTGCGCTCTCCGGCTGAGTTTGCCGAAGACCACCTGCCTGGCGCCGTCAACTGGCCGGTGCTCGACAACGAGCAGCGCCGCATCGTCGGCACGCTGTATGCCGCCTCGCCCTTCGAGGCACGCAAGATCGGCGCGGCCCTGGTCGCCCGCAATATCGCCGCCCATGTCGAGGCCCACACGGCCGAGCTGACGCGCAATTGGCGGCCGCTGGTCTATTGCTGGCGCGGCGGCCAGCGCTCGGGGGCGATGAACTGGTTTTTGGGCCAGATCGGCTTCAAGGCCCGCCAGCTGGAGGGTGGCTACAAGGCCTACCGCACGGAGGTGCGCAACGCCCTGCTGACCCAGCCTGCCGCCTTTGATCTGCACGTTATTTGTGGCCGCACCGGCAGCGGCAAGACGAGGCTGCTGCATGCGCTGGCCGCCGAAGGCGCGCAGGTGCTCGACCTGGAAGCGCTGGCCCGCCACCGCGGCTCGGTGCTGGGCGGCCTGCCCGATGCGCCCCAGCCCAGCCAAAAAGGCTTTGACAGCCTGCTCTGGCAGCAATTCCGCACGCTCGATCCGGCGCGGCCGGTTTGGGTTGAAAGTGAGAGCCGCAAGATCGGCCAGCTGCGCGTGCCCGAGTCGCTGCACACCCATATGCGGCAGACGCGCCATTGCTACTGGTTGAACATGCCCGACGCTGCGCGGGTCGAGCTGCTGCTGGCGGAATATGCGCATTTCGCGGCCGATGTGGACGGCTTTTGCGCTCAGCTCGATGCCCTCATTGCCCTGCGCGGCCGCGACACCGTCAAGCACTGGCAGGCGCAGGCCCACGCGGGCGAGTGGGCGGGCTTGTTTGCCGAGTTGATGCGAGATCATTACGACCCGGGTTACGAGCGATCGCTGCGCGGTCACTACCCCGAGATTGATCAAGCGCGCCAGCTGCTGCTGCCGGATGGCAGCGCTGAGAGTTTGCAAGCGCTGGCACGGGACCTGGTTGGATAGCCGCACCACACTGACGAAAACCCACCCATGAAAATCACCCCCACCCTGCTCACCGCCGCTGCTGCCGGCATCTTTTCAGCCCTGATCTGGCCGATGCTCTGGTCCCGCTTTGGCGGCCCCGGTTCAAGCGGCAGCGTGGAGCTGGTGGTCTCGACGCTGTTGGTCATTGCGCTGCCCGCACACGCCTTCGTGGTGGGCTTCGGGCGCGGCCCTGACGCTGGCCCGAGGGCGGTCGATACCGCCCTGCTGAAGCGGATCGCGGCCTGGCTGATCGCTGCCGTGATCACCGTCGCAGTGACGGGGGTTTACGGCACTTCAAGCGCTTAAATCTGGATGACCGTATCGGTGTACAGCGCCACCATTGGGGCGTGGCTCAACAAGCGCATCGGTTCAACCAGTGCCTGAGCAACCATGATGCGGTCAAACGGGTCTTGGTGATGTGCTGCCAGCCCCTCCACTGCCGCCGCGTGGTCCGCATCGACCGCCAGGATTCGGTAGCCTGCCTCTTGAAAATAGCCCAGTGCTTGGGCACTCGACACCGGCAAATCGCCACGCCCCAGCGAATGCTTGATGGCGATTTCCCACAGGGCGGCGGCGCTCACCCAGACGGTATTTTTCGGCGAGGCGATCAAGTCGCGCGCTGACTGGGGAAGCTAGGGCTGTCCGTGATGGCCCAAAGCGCAACCTGGGTGTCGAGCAGCAGGTTCAAGACCGCCCTCTTCCACCCATGAATAACCGCGCAACTTCGGTGTTGTCGGCGTCGATGTCATCCGGCACCTCGAACAAGCCTTTAGCCACCCCAAGGCGCCTGTCAACGGGCGTGCTGTCGATCGGCACAAGCCGCGCCGCAGGACGCCCGTTGCGCGCAATGATGATCTCGCTCTCGCGCCCTGCTTCAATCGCCTCCACCAAGCGCGAAAGCGTTGATTTCGCTTCCAGCATATTGACTGATTCCATCGCAGATCCTTTTTGAACGTTGCTTAGTCTTGGCTGGCTAAGTGCGATGGTCAAGAGCAATGGTCAGCGCGCCAGCCCCCACTGCTGCAGCATGAAGGCAAACACCTGCGCCCGCTCCTTCAGCGCATCAAACCGCCCCGACGCGCCGCCATGGCCGGCCGACATATTGATGTCGAACAACACCGGGTTGGCCGTCGTCTTCAGCGCGCGCAACCGGGCCACGTATTTGGCGGCTTCCCAATAGGGCACCTGGCTGTCGTTCAAGGCGGTGCGGGCCAGAACCGGCGGGTAGGCGGTGGCACGGATGTTGTCGTAGGGGCTGTAGGCGCGCATCCAGCGGTATTGCTCGGCAATCTTGGGGTTGCCCCACTCGATGAATTCCTCGGTCGTCAGCGGGATGGTCTCGTCGAGCATGGTGTTGATGACATCGACAAACGGTACCTCGGCCACCACCGCCTTGAACAACTCGGGCCGCAAATTGGTGACCGCCCCCATCAACAGCCCGCCCGCGCTGCCGCCCTGAATGATCAGTTGCTGCGGCGTGGTGAAGCCTTGCGCCACCAAGGCCTCGGCCGCGCTGATGAAGTCAGTGAAGGTGTTCATTTTCTTGGCCAGCTTGCCCTCGTCATACCAACGCCGGCCCAGGTCGCCACCGCCGCGGATATGGGCGATGGCAAAGACCACGCCGCGGTCGAGCAGGGACAGTCGCGGGGCGGAAAACGTCGGGTCGCTCGACACGCCGTAGCTGCCGTAGCCGTAAAGCAGGGTCGGCTGCGGCCCGGCCTTGCGCAGGGCCTTGGCATAGACCAGCGAGATCGGCACCCGCGTGCCGTCGGCGGCGGTGGCGAAAACGCGCCGGGATTCATAGCGCGCCGGGTCGTAGCCGCCCAGCACCGGTTGGCGCTTGCGCAAGCTGCGTTCGCCGCTGGCCAGCACGTCGTCGAACACCGACGGCGGCGTGGTCAACGACTGGTAGGCGAAGCGGACGCTGGCGCTGTCGAACTCGCGGTTGAATTGCTGCGGCTGGCCCAGCGAGGCGGCATAGACCGGCTCGTCGAAGGCGATCTGGCGGCTCTTGCCCGTGGCGGCGTCGATGACCCGCAGGGTGACAGCCCCCTGCGCCCGCTCCTGCAAGACCCAATGGGTTTTGAAGACGGCCAGCGCCTCCAGCATCGCGTCATCGCGGTGGGCCACCAACTCGCGGGCGCGGCGCAGATCATGGCGGGCTGAGCCTGAATCAGGCAGGCTCACCAGCCGGAAATTGGGCCCGCGGTCATTGATACGCAGCAGCAAATTACTGCCGAAATGCTCCACCGCGTACTCGCGGCCGGTCAGGCGCGGTAACACGGTGCGCAAGGCCGCCAACGGCGTGGCGGCTGGCAGCACCCGCACCTCGGTGGTGTCCTTGGAAAAGCTGCGCAGGCTGATGTAGCGGCCGTCCGCGGTGCGGCTGATCTCCAGGTTGAAGGCCTCGTCTTTCTCCTCGAACAACAAGGCATCGGGCCCGGTCTGGCCGAGCCGATGTCGCCACAGGCGGTTGCTGCGTTTGGCCTCGTTGGCGGTCAGGTAAAACAGGGTCTGGCTGTCGGCCGCCCACACCGCACCGGCGGTCTTCTCGATCTTCAGAGGCAGTGCCGCGCCGCTGGCAATGTCTTTGGCGAGCAGTTGAAAATCGCGCGCGCCGGTTTCGTCCAGGGCATAGAGCAGGCGACGGCCATCGGGGCTGACCGCGACCGTGCCGAGC
>JBBQKT010000248.1:0-5411 GCA_038327205.1 Burkholderiales bacterium
AGCGTCAAAGCTCACCGCTGCCGGGTCGCCGCCTTGCTGCGTGATGATCTCCACCGTGTTGCGGTCGGCCCACACCGCGAGCTGTTCGCGCGCTGCGGCGCGAAAGGTGTCGGCCGCGGCCAGCAGCACGCTGGCGCCACCCTGCGCGAGATGCCGCGTGAGCTTGCCGATGGAGGTGGTCTTGCCTGCGCCGTTGACGCCGGCCACCATGATCACGGTGGGTTTGTGTTCACCGATGACCAGCGGCTTTTGCAGCGGCGTCAGCAGCTCGGTGATCGCGTCGGCCAGCAAACCCTTGACGGCGGCAGGGTCGGTTGTTTTGGTGTCTTTCACCCGGCGCTTGAGGTCCGCCAGCAAGTGGGTGGTGGCTTTCACGCCGGTGTCGGCCATCAGCAGCGCAGCTTCCAGCTCTTCGTACAGCGCGTCGTCGATCTGCGTGCCGGTGAACACGGTGGCGATGCTGGAGCCTGTCTTGCGCAGGCCCAGGCGCAGCTTTTCGATCCAGCTCTGGCGCGGTGCTGCGGCCTCGATCTCAACAACAACGACGGCGGCTTCAGCTTCAACCGGCTCCACGGCGGGCGTAGACGAAGGCGAAGACGCAGGCACAGACGCAGACCCGATGCCGAGCTTTTCTTTCAGGTACTTGAACATGGCGAGGCGATTTTTCGGCCAAGTTCATGGCCTGAAGCGGGCGATGCTTGCATTGTCCTCCAAATCACCGCTATACTTATGGGCTTGAGGCGCTTTAGCTCAGCCGGTTAGAGCGACGGAATCATAATCCGCAGGTCCGGGGTTCGAATCCCTGAAGCGCCACCAAAAAAATATCTGAATGTCAAAAGCATTTGGAAGCGAAAGCCACCCCAGCGGTGGCTTTTTGCTTTGGGTTCCCGCTTTTCAATGCGAGAGCAGATGCGGGTTGCACGGGCACTGTGCAGCGCTCGGATTGGCGCGGCGCGCGCCCCTACAAATCAGCAAGCGGAATGTGCCCGCCGCGCTCGTCGGCTTTCAACACGGCGATGAGTTCGGCGAGGTCGGTCTCGAGACGCTCGAGCGATGCTTGCTCCATGGTGGCCAGGGCTTCGGGCAGGACGCCGGTGAAGGGGCCGGGGCTGCGTTTCAGGATTCGAGCGCCTTGCGGCAAAAGGCGAAGGCTGACGGTGCGGCGATCACTGCCATTCTTGGCGGCGATCACCAGTTCGCGCTCGACCAGGGCTTTGACGAGATTGCTCGCCGTCGACTGGTGAATGTTCAGCGCCTCGGCGAGCCCGCCGATGCCGATGTCCGGTTGATCCCGAATGACGCCCAGTGCCCACAACTGCGCGCCACCGAGCCCCACCTTCTTTTCGACCTGCTGGAAATGCGTTTTGACCGCATTGAATATCTGCCGGAACTGGCGCAACACGCGGGCAGAAACTTCGTCTTCTGCGACCTCCCCAGCCTCGTTGTCCTGCTTGATCGCGCGCGCTTTCTTGATGGCCATTGCCCATCATAGGTGTGCCCCATGAGGCCCAAACCGGCTGCTCAAAGTGTTCGGTCGCTAGCCGCAACACGGCCCGCCACTTGCCTCATTTTGGATCGACAACGCCTGCCCCGCTTCCGCACCCCGGCTTCATCCGGCCACGGGCACCCGGCACCCAACACCCGAGGCTTACACTATTTCCATTTGTACAAATATAACTAACCGGCAGTGACGTCGAAAAACGTCCGCTCGCAATACATGCAGCAACAACCCGACTTTCTCGCCGCCGTGCGCCACGATGTCGCCGATTGGCGGCAATGGCTGGCTCGGGCCGTGGTGCTGGCCTATGCGGCGGCGGCCGGGCTGGCGGTGGTCGGTTTTACTTGGCTGAGCGATCAGGCCTTGCACGGCTTCTTCGCGCTTCGGTCCTGGCAGCCCTGGTTGCCGCTGGTCTGGGTACCGGCCTGCACCGCCGGCATCGTCTGGCTGACTCGGCGCTTTGCGCCAGGGGCGGCAGGCTCCGGAATTCCGCAGGTGATGGCGGCGCTGTCGCCGGTCGTCACGCCGGCACAAATGTCGCTGTTTGTGTCCTTGCGCCTGAGCATCGCAAAGATCCTGCTGACGGCTGGCGGTCTGCTGGGCGGCCTTGCCATCGGACGCGAGGGGCCTTCGGTGCAGATCGCAGCCGGCATCATGCGGCACGCTGGGCGCTGGCTGCCGAATCGCTCGGCGATCAACGAGCATGGCTTGCTCGTGGCCGGTGGCGCGGCCGGCATTGCAGCCGCCTTCAATGCGCCGCTGGCAGGGGTGATGTTTGCCATTGAGGAGCTGACCCGCAAGATCGAGCAACGCAACAGCGGCCTGATCATTGCTGCCATCGTGCTGGCTGGCTTGATGGGCGTGTCGGCCTACGGCAATGCCAGCTACTTCGGCAATATCCGGGTCGTCAACCTGAGCTGGAGCTACCTGTTGCCCGGTGTGATGGTCGTCGTCAGCTGCGGCCTGCTGGGGGGGCTCTTCGCGCGCCTCTTGCACGCCAGCACGGTGGGCGGCGCTGATTTCTTCAGCCGGCTCAAACAACGTCACCCGGTGCGCTTTGCCGCCGGCTGCGGCTTCGCCGTGGCGGTGGTGGGCATCGTCAGCAGCGGTGCCACGTTTGGCAGCGGCTACGACTACACCCGTCGGCTGGTCGAAGGCCATATGGACATGCCAATGCTTTACGTCACCCTGCGCCTGGTGGCGACGTGGCTGGCCGTGTGGTCCGGCGTGCCGGGCGGCATCTTTGCGCCGTCGCTGGCCATTGGCGCGGGCATCGGCAACGACATGGCGCTCGCGGTGGGCATGCACGACGGCTCGGCCCCGCTGATCGCCATCGGCATGGCGGCTTTTCTGGCGGCCGTGACGCAGGCACCGCTGACGGCTTTCATCATCGTGATGGAAATGGTCGACGGGCACACCATGGTGCTGAGCCTGATGACGGGTGCTTTGGGTGCAAGCTTGATCGCCCGCTGGCTGAGCGTGCCCTTGTACGGCGCGCTGACCGCCGCACAACTGACCCGCCTGGACGCCCCTCCAAAAGCCTAGCCGTCCGCCAGCAAGCAAGCGAAGCGGCAGGCTGACCGTCGGCCAACCTACAGACCGAGTCAGCACACCCTTCTGCTCTGAACCTGAACTCCCTGCTGCCGGGTTAATCCCCGTCGCAAATTGCCACTTGCTGGCAGGCTTGGCAAGCCCCAAGCCGCACAATTCTGTTGACGCTCTGCGCATCGGTCAGCGACGCGACGGCGCACCACACAGAGGCAAGTCGATGGCGCAGGAGGCAGCAGCAAATCAATGGAAGCCACCGGGCATGGCGAACCCGGCCAAGCCCGGCACTGACGCGCCGACCTTTCTCGCCTGGCTGCTGATCGTCACCCTGCTGTATGTGGCCGCCGCGCGCAGTGGGCTGATGTTGGCCGTGGTGGGCAGCACCGTGACCCTGGTGTGGGCGCCGAGCGGCATTGCCTTGGCAGCGCTGCTGGTGTTCGGCCCGCGCATGGCACTCGGCGTTGGTTTGGGCGCCTTCATTGCGAATGCGTGGACCGGCATTCCGGCGACGGCAGCGCTCGCGATAGCGCTAGGCAACACCTTGGAAGCCGCTGTCGGCGCGCTGCTGCTGGTGCGGCTGCTGCACTTTGGCACCCGGCTTGAAACGCTGCGCGATGTGTTCTTGCTGATTGGCGTGGCGGCCCTGTTCAGCACCATGCTGAGCACCGTGGTGGGCGTGGCCACCCTGGCCTGGATCGGCACGATCAGCTTGGCCGATTACGCCACGGTGGGTCTGAAATGGTGGCTGGGCGACATGATGGGCGTGCTCGTCGTCACGCCCTTGCTGCTGCTCTTGCTGGCGCGCCCGCTGCGCGCACCGACCTGGCGCGAAGCGCTCGAACTGGCCTGCTTGCTCACCGCCTTGGTGCTGCTGAGTTTGAAGATTTTTGGGGCCACCGAGTACGCCGCCCGCGGCTATTACGCAACCTCGCTGGCGATCTTCCCCTTCGTCATTTGGGGCGCCCTGCGGTTTGACCAATGGGGAGCCAGCCTGGTGACCTTGGTGGTCGCGGCCTTGGCGGTTTGGGGCACGGCCCATGGCACCGGCCCGTTCGCCGTCGACCAAGCCGTGGACAGCCTGGTGCGCTGGTGTGCGTTTGCCATCGTCACCGCCGTGACCGGCCTGCTGTTGGCCGCCACCGTCGCCGGCCAGCGGCGGGCACAAGACGAGTTGAAGCGATCGCACGCCGAGCTGGAGCAGCGGGTGCAGGCGCGCACCGCCGATCTGGCCGCGGCCAGCGTCAAGTTGGCGCAGGAAATGGCCGAAGGGCGACGGCTTGAAGCGGCCCTGATCCGCCTCAGTGAAGAGCAGCAACAGTCGCTCGGCCGGGAACTGCACGACGGCCTGGGCCAATTGCTGACCAGCGTGTCGCTGATGAGCGCCACCTTGCAGCAGCAGTTGCTGGCTGCCCAGCACTTGCCCGAGGCGATGACCGCGGCACGCATCAGCCAGTTGATTGCCGAGGCCGCAGCCATGACCCGCTCGGTCGCACGCGGCCTGTACCCGGTGGCGCTGGAGTTTGGCGGCCTGTCGGCGGCGCTGGAAGAATTGGCCGAACAAACCCGCACGCTGCTGAAGATCGACTGCCAGTTCAGCCTGGATCCCGGCGTGCAAGAGCCCAGTCCGCCGACGGCGTTGAACCTGTACCGGGTGGCCCAAGAGGCCCTGTCCAACGCGGTGAAATACAGCCAGGCCCGGCAATTGCGGCTGGCACTCGTGCGCGTCGACGACAGGCATCAGCGGCTGTCCATCAGTGATGACGGGCTTGGCATTGATCCTGCTCGCCTGATGCCGGGCACCGGCCTGGGCTTGGCCAGCATGCGCTTTCGGGCCAGCGTGTTGGGCGGCCAGTTGGACATCCAGGCCCGCAGCCCATCCGGCACCACCGTGACATTGATCTATCCCGACGACGAGGCACTGACACGTGCATGACACCACCGGCTTGACCCCCAGAAAGACCCGCATCCTGATGGTGGACGACCACCCCATCGTGCGTGAAGGCATGGCGCTGTTTCTCAATGCTCAGCCGGATTTGAACCTCTGCTTCCAGGCCGCCAACGCGGCACAAGCGCTGGCCCTGGCGGCCGACCATGCGCTTGATCTGGTCATCGTCGATCTGTCGCTGGCCAAGGAATCCGGCCTCGACCTGATCAAGACCCTGCGCCGCCGCGACCCCGACATCGCGCTGCTGGTGCTGAGCTTGCACGACGAATCGGTGTTCGCCGAGCGGGCTTTGCAAGCCGGGGCGAATGGCTACCTCATGAAGCAGGAGGCCACCAGCAGCATCTTGTTGGCCATCCGCACGGTGCTGGCCGGCGAGGTCTACCTCAGCGCGGCCATGCACCAGCGACTGAGCCGGACGAT
>JBBQKT010000249.1:0-5373 GCA_038327205.1 Burkholderiales bacterium
CCGCGCGAGTGAATTGGCCGCACGGTTCTCAAACGCCGGCCAGCAGCTGGTGGAGATGCAAGGCGGCGTCGTCAGCGACCTGAAGGCCAATGTCTCCATCGTCAACCAGCTGGCCAAACAGATCGCCGCAGCCAATGACCAAGTGGCGCGCAGCAATGGCACCGGCCATTCGCCCAATGATTTGCTGGACCAACGCGACCAGCTGATCTCCAAGCTCAGCGAATACATCCAGGTGACCACCCTGCCCGCCAGCGACGGCACGGTCGGCGTCTTCATTGGCGGTGGTCAGCGGCTGGTGCTGGGTGCCAATGCGCAGCAGCTCGCCGTCACCCAGGATCCCTACGACGGCACCCGCGCGGCGCTGAGCATTACCGAATCGAATGGCAACCGGCCGCTTGACGACAGCGTGCTCAACGGCGGCTCGATCACCGCGCTGCTGCGCTTTCAGAACAAGGATCTGCAAGACGCCCGCAACTATCTGGGCCAACTGGCCACCGCGATCGGCACTGAGGTTAACGACCAGCAGGCCCTGGGCCTCGATCTGGCCGACCCGCCCGGCAAGGGCGGTGCGCTGTTCAGCCTCGGGGCCACGCGCAGCCTGCCCGCCACCACCAATGCCCGCAACCCGGACGGCAGCTTCGTCTCCCTGGTCAAGGTCAGCATCACCACGCCGAGCCTGCTGCAGGCCAGCTCGTACAAATTGTCCACCTCGCCCAGCGGCGTGCCTGGCGACTACCAGCTGACTCGCCTCAGCGACGGTCTGAACCGCACGGTGCGTGATGGCGATACCGTCGATGGCTTCAAGATCGACTTCACGGCCGGCGGGCCGGGCGCGGGCGACACCTTCTTGATCGAACCGGTGGCGCAGGCGGCGGTGGACATGAAGCGGGTGCTCGACAACACCAGCGGCATTGCCGCCGCCTCGCCCATCACCGCCAGCGCCAGCGTCAACAACAAGGGCTCGGCCACCATCGCCTCGATGTATGCGGTGAACAGCAGCCTGGACACCACCCAGGCGCCGATGACCGTCATCTTTGGCGCGGTTGATCCAGCCGATTCAACCCGTCGGCTCTACACCCTCACCCTGGCCGATGGCACGGCACTCAGCGGCAGTTGGAAATCAGGGCTGGCCATCGGCAACGACGCCGTCAATGAACCGTCTGCCGCTACGCCGATCAACCTGGGCCTTGAGCTGTCGCTGAACGGCGTGCCGCGTGAAGGCGACAGCGTCAGCATCGAGCCGACTCGCTTTCCGGCCTCGAACAACGGCAACGCCAAGGCCTTCCTGAACATTCAGAACGAGCCCTTCATCGGACGGCGTGTGCAGGCCGACGGCAGCATCACCGCCGGCTCCACCATCAACGACGCCTACGCCGCGACGATGAGCGAGATTGGCTCGCGCGTGCAGGGCGCGGTCTACCTGTCGGGCGTCTCCACCAGCGTGGCGTCCGAAGCCGAGCAACAACGCTCGGGCCAAGCCGGTGTCAATCTCGACGAAGAAGCCTCACGGCTGATCCAGTTCCAACAGGCTTACCAAGCCGCTGCCAAGGTCTTGCAAACCGCACAGACCCTGTTCAGCGAATTGCTCAAGCTCACGGGCGGCTAAAAATTTAAGGACTCAAGGACATGCGTTTAGCCACAGCCAACACCTTTGATGCCAGCATCGCCACCTTGCAACGCCGCCAGCAGCAGTTGCAAATGACGCAGCAGCAACTCACCTCGGGCAAGAAAGTCACGCAGGCCAGCGACGACCCGACGGGCGCAGCGCGGGCCGAGCGGGCACAGACGGCGATTGGCAAGATCGACGCCAACCAGCGTGCCTTGGAGGCCAGCCGCAATGGAATGACCTTGAGCGAAGGCGCTTTGGGCGACGCGAACGAAATGCTTCAGCAGGTGCGCGAGGCCATGGTGGCTGCCGGTAATGCCAGCTACTCCGACTCTGAACGCGCGGGCTTGGCCAACAAGATTGCGGGACTGCGCGAGCAGATGCTGTCGATTGCAAACCGTCCGGACGGCGCGGGCGGCTATTTGTTTGCTGGCCAGGGCTCGGGTGCCGCGCCGTTTCTGGATCAGGCGGGCGGCGTCAGTTTTGACGGCGTGCCGGGCACGAATTCGACCGGCAGTGTCGAGAGCTTTCCGCTCACCGTCGACGGCCGCCAGTCGTGGGAGCAGGCACGCAGCGGCAACGGCAGCTTTGTCACCGGCCCCGATGCCGCTGCGGCCACGCCGCCCAAGGGCTGGATCGACGCCGGCCGCGTCACCGACCCGTCTCTGCTGACCGGCAACCCCTACGAAATCCAGATCAGCGGCACGGCCCCGGCCGCACAGACCTGGACCATCACCAACACCGCCAGCGGTGCCAGCGCCACCGGCGCTTACCAAAGCGGCAAATCGATCAACTTCGAAGGCATGGCGGTGGCGGTGTCGAGCGCACCCGTGGACGGCGACAAGTTCACGATCCAGGCTTCCACCAACAACCTCAAGGTGTTCGATGTGCTGGACGGCTTGATCAACCAATTGCGCACGCCCAACCGCAGCGGCGCGGCCATCACCCAGTCGAACATCAGCGGCCTGCGTGACCTGGACGCGGTCATGGGCAATCTGCAAAGTGTGCGCAGCCAGATCGGCGAGGGGCTCAACAACCTCGACGGCAGCGAAACCCGCATGGCCGCCTTGAAGCAATACAGCCAGAGCGAAAAATCGGCGGCCGAAGACCTCGACATGGTGCAAGGCATCTCCAATTTTCAGAACCAGCAAACTGGCTACGAAACAGCGCTGAAAACCTATGCAATGGTGCAGCGGCTCTCCCTCTTCCAGTACATCAACGTTTAATTTATGACATTCCCCATCCTGGCCGCCGTTGCCCTGGGCTACACCCCCTTGATCGACCGGCAAAACCTGATCAGTGCCACCCGGCTGACCGTCTTCCCGCTGCGCCCCGATGTGCTCGCTGCCGACCTGCTGGTTGCCGTGGCCGAGGTCTGGCCCGACGGTGGCGGCAGCGCCGTGCTCAATGTCTTGAGCGAGAGCCTGCTGACCGATCTGCTGAACGCCGCGCCACCCACCCATCTGATGATCGAGGTGCCTGCCTTCATGGCAGCAGACGCAGCCCACGCCGACGCCCTGCTGGCGCTAAAAAAGCGCGGCACCGCCCTGCTGCTCAAAGGCCAACCCGGCGCCGCCCTGCCCGCCAACGTGCTCGCCTGCTTCAAGTTTGTCGTGCTCGAAGCGGCCGATGAGGCCCGGCTCGACCACTGCCCCGGCCTGCCGCGTCTGCTCGCCGGTGCAGACAGCGCGGCCGCCATTGCCGCCAGCTTTGCGCGCGGTGCCCAGGGGGTGTTCGGCTGGCCGATGAGCGGGGTGTTTGAAGCCCCGCCGGCACTTGCAGGCGCGGCGGTCAAGAAGGACATCGCGGGCGATCTGCAGGTCATCGTCGAGCTGATGTCCCGTGTCGATCAGGGCGAAGACATCGACCGGCTGGAGCAAACCCTCAAGCGGGATCCCAGCCTGGCCTTCAAGCTGCTGCGGTTCCTCAACTCGGCGGCCTTCGGTCTGCCGGTCGAGGTCAGCTCCTTCCGCCACGCCATCATGCTGCTGGGCTATGCCCGGCTGAAGCGCTGGCTGGCCCTGCTGCTGACGACGGCCAGCAAGGACCACACGATGCGCCCCATCATGTATGCCGCGCTGCGCCGCGGTCTGGTGATGGAAGAGCTGGCGCGCGGCCTGGACGACGCCGAGATGCGCGACGAGCTGTTCATCTGCGGCCTGTTCTCGCTGCTCGACCATATGCTCAAGCAACCCTTCAGCGCCCTGCTGGGTGCCATCCCCATGCCCGAGCGCGTACGCCAAGCCCTGGTCGAGGGCAGCGGGCCATTCCAGCCCTATCTGGAACTGGTTTTAGCCCTTGAACAGGCCTCGGTGCACGACTACCGCAGCGCCGCCGAACACCTGATGCTCGGCCCCGCCGACATCAACCCCAGCGTGATGCGCGCCTTGGCCAAAGCCGGCCAATTGGAGTAGGCGCTTGGGCGGCAGAAATCCAGGCCCGAGCCGGGCCGATTTACAGGGCGACGCGCCCTGCGCCTAAACTGCGCGTCGATGGCTGCCCAGCTCACCCTCCTGCCCCATGATCTGGCCGCCTTGCGCGGCCTGTTGCACGTCATCAGCGATCCGGTGGTGTTGTTCAACGACGCCCTGGAAGTGCTGCAGAGCAATCCCAGCGCCCAACTCAAACTGGGGCTGGAGCCGGGCCGCAGCGTCCACGCCCTGCAAACCAGCCACGGTGGCCGTTTGGGCGACTGGCTGCGGCTGGCCAGCCGTGCGCTGACCGAGGGCCGCAAGGGTCCGGCCGCGCCGCTGCTGAGCCTGGCCAAGAACCAACGCGCCACCCTCACCCTGGTGGCGCTTGAACCGGCCGGGGACGATGCCGCCCGCTGGCTGCTGCACGCGCGGCTCGAAGACAAGCCGGCGGCCAAATCCGTCGCCGCCAAGCCAGCGCGTGCCGAGCCGCCCAATGTGCAAAGCCCAGACCGCAGCGCGCTCGACAGCGTCGTGCTGAGCGGCCCGGCGTGGGCTGCCGAGCTGATCAAGATCTTCTGGGACTCGCCCTATCCCGCTGTCGTGCAAGACGCCGCTTACAAGCTGCTGGCCGTGAACGGATCGTTTGTCGAGCTGACCGGCCAAACCGCCGAGGCGCTCAAGGGCATCGACCCGCTGACCCTGCTGAACCCGGCCGACCGCAGCGCCTTGCGCGTTCGTCATGCCAGCTCGCTGCCCCGCAACCCGCCAAGCCGCAACTCGTCAGCCCGCGGCACCCCACGCACGGCCAGCCTGCCGCCCGAATTCCGCCTGATCGACGCCGAGGGCCGCGAGCGCTGGATGCGCGCGACCCAACACCGCATCAGCGAGGCCGACCAAGCGCTGCTCACGCTCAGCCTGCTGCAGGACTGCACGGCTGAGTTGGCCGCTCGCGAGCAGGCCGAGCGTGCGCAGGCCGAGCTGGCACAGTGGTTCGCGCTGAGCCCGCTGGCGCTGGTCTTGTTTGACGACAAGGGCTTGGTGCTCAAGAGCAATGAAGCGTTTGGCACCCTGAGTCTGCAACTGCCTGCCACCTTGCATGAGGCTGAGCCGGCCCTCCAACAACTGCTGGCCTGGAGCAACGGCCAGTTGGACCAAGCCTTGCTGCAAGGCGGAGCCACGCTCAACACCCAGGCCAGCCTGCTCGACCCCAGCGGCCGCACGCGCTGGATGCTCGGCCGGCTGCAACCCTTGTTTCAATCCGGCAGCCTTTCGAGCACCCCGCCACACCGCTTCATGGCCGTGCTGGAGGACCGCAGCTCCGAACAAGAGCGCGATCTGGCGCACCAGCAACTC
>JBBQKT010000250.1:0-5323 GCA_038327205.1 Burkholderiales bacterium
ACGGGCGCAAAACGCTGCACGTCGACGCCGTTCACCGTCAGTCGGCCAAAGAACATCGCGTGCGGCCGCACCCACCAGCCGGTGGCGTTGTAAAGCGGCCGATAGACCACCAGCGGCTCCAGCGTTTCACTGTGGCGGGCCGTGCCAATGACCTCGTATTCACCGCCTTTGTAGTGGCGGTAGCGGCCCAGCGGGGTGGCGGGCAGGGGCGGCAGATCGGCGACGGAATCGGTCATTCAAAGGAGGCAGGGATAATCAGGTGATGAATCCTAGTGCTCTTCTTGAAATGACTTGCGAGTTGCTGCAAGCCGTACTCCGCCTTGAGGCTCCGGCCGACGCCATTGTGTCGGCCTATTTCCGCAAATACAAAACGCTGGGCCAACGTGAACGCCATACGTTGGCCGAAACCACTTACACCGTCTTGCGCCAACGCCCGCAACTGCTGCATTTTGCGCAATCGGGCAGCGGGCCGATCGAGCGTCGCCTGGTCATCCTGGCTTGGCAGGGCAACGATGCCTTCTTGCGCGCCGCCACCACCCAGCAAGAGCAGCAGTGGCTGGCTCAGGTTCAGCTGGTCGACAAGGCCAGCTTGCCGCCCAAACTGCGCCACAACTTGCCCGATTGGCTGTCCAACCCGCTGATGGAGCGTTTGGGCGAAGAGCAGTTCTGGGCCCTGGCCACCAGCATGAACGAAGGCGCGCCGCTTGATCTGCGTGTCAACACCCTCAAAACCAAGCGCGAAGACGCACAGGCCGAGCTGCTCGCCGCCGGCATCGTCGCCACGCCCACACCTTATTCGCCCTGGGGCCTGCGCATTCACGGCAAGCCGGCACTCAACAAGATGCCGCTGTTCACCAGCGGCGGGGTTGAGGTGCAGGACGAAGGCAGCCAATTGCTGGCCCTGCTGATGGACGCCAAGCGCGGCGAGATGGTGGTGGATTTTTGTGCGGGTGCCGGCGGCAAGACGCTGGCCCTGGGTGCGGCAATGCGCAACACCGGCCGGCTCTATGCCTTTGACACCTCGGGCCATCGGCTCGCGTCGATGAAGCCGCGGCTTTCGCGCAGCGGGCTGTCGAACATCTACCCGACGCAGATCGCCCATGAACGCGACGACCGCATCAAACGCCTGTCCGGCAAGATCGACCGTGTGTTGGTCGATGCGCCTTGCTCGGGCCTGGGTACCCTGCGCCGCAACCCCGACTTGAAATGGCGCCAATCGCCGCAAGGTATCGTTGAGTTGCAAGCGAAGCAGACGGCGATTTTGGCCAGCGCTGCGCGGTTGCTGAAGTCTGGCGGACGGTTGGTCTACGCAACTTGCAGCTTGCTGGAGGCCGAGAACGAACAGATCGCCGAAGCCTTCAGCGCCGCGCACCCGGAATTCATCCTTCTGCCCGCCAACGAGGTGCTGGCCAAAGCCCATGTCGAACAGGCCGATGAACTTGTCAACAATGGCTATCTGCGGCTCTGGCCGCACCGGCATCACACCGATGGCTTCTTCGCTGCCGTCTGGCAAAAGCAGTAGTCCTCACGGAATACCCAGCTTTATCGCAAGGATGGTTGAGGCGCGTCGCCTACAATCAAAGGCTTTTTTCCATTTTGTCGCCCGCTCTGGGCTTCGGTAGATTTGGTAGATTTGGTAAGGGATCGAATGAACCTCTTGATGACCGTACGTGACGCCCTGGTGCAGTGGTTGGGCTTCGGCTTGCTGGACGCCAGTGTGTGGCAAATCGTTGTCTACACCCTGGTGGTGACGCACTTCACCATCCTGGGCGTGACGATCTTTTTGCATCGCGCGCAGGCGCACCGTGCACTCGACTTGGGGCCGATCCCATCGCACTTCTTCCGCTTCTGGCTGTGGCTGACCACCGGCATGGTGACGAAAGAGTTCGTCGCCATCCACCGCAAGCACCACGCGAAATGCGAAACCGAGGAAGACCCACACAGCCCGCAAACACGTGGTCTGAAGGCACTGCTGTTGACCGGGGTTGAGCTGTACCGCGCCGAATCCAAGAACATGGAAACCATGTCCAAGTACGGCTCGGGCACACCGAACGACTGGATCGAGCGCAACCTTTACACCCGTTTTTCTTGGCAGGGCGTGGCCTTGATGTTGATCATCAATATGGCGCTGTTTGGCGCCATCGGTGCCACGATCTGGGCGATCCAGATGGCCTGGATTCCGGTCTGGGCGACCGGCGTCATCAACGGCATCGGTCACTACTGGGGTTACCGCAACTTTGAAGCGCCCGACGCTTCGCGCAACGTGACGCCATGGGGCATCTTGATCGGCGGCGAAGAGTTGCACAACAACCACCACACCTACCCGACCTCGGCCAAGTTCTCGGTCAAGCCGTACGAGTTCGACATCGGCTGGGCCTATATCCGGGCGATGGAAATGATTGGTTGGGCGAAGGTGCGCAAGACCGTGCCCAAGTTGCGTTCGGGCGCGATCAAGCCGGCGGACAAACAAACGCTGGAAGCCATCATTGCTCACCGCTACGAGGTGATGGCCGGCTACGGCAGCAGCCTGAAGGCGATCTGCGCGGCCGAACTTGAAAAGTTGAAGGCGCAGGGCGGCCAACATAGCGCGCAGTGGACACAGTTCAAGCTGGCTCATCGTTGGATGCACCGTGACGCCGACATGATCCCGCAGGCCGTTTTGCCTGAACTCGCGAGTGCCCGTGCTGCCAGCCCGGCGCTCGACAAGCTGCTGACCATGCGCGAAGAATTGCGCCAGCTCTGGACGCGCACCAATGTGTCGGCCGAACAGTTGGTCAGCGACCTTCAGGCCTGGTGCCGGCGCGCAGAAGAAAGCGGCATTGCCGAGCTGCAGAAGATCTCGATGGGGCTGCGCGCTGCACGCGTGTAAAGGCTGCCGTCTCGCATCCGAAAAGACGCCCTGCTGGCGTCTTTTTTTTCGTCCAAGACTAGACTCCGCAGGTGGTAGTCGTCAAAGGAGATCGACCATGAACAAGCAAGGCATCGCCACGGCGGTGGCGCTCGGCATCAGCAGCTTGTGGATAGGAGTTGCTTCCGCCACGGTCACGGTCAAGTTCATCACGCCAGAGCAATTTGCTGATGTGCGCGACAGTGGCTTTGCGCGCGGCGAGACACTCGCAGGCATCGAGGCGCATTTGCAAACGCTCGCGGCCGCGCAATTTGCGTCCGCTGCGTCCTCCTCTGCGTCAGGCAAGGACTTGCTGATCGAGGTTACCGACGTTGATCGCGCCGGTGAATTGGAACCCTGGGGCCGCGATATGCGCGAGGTTCGCGTGCTGCGTACCGTTGGTCGGCCCGCCATCACCCTGCGCTATGTGCTGAGCGAAGGCGGCCATGAATTGCGGCGAGGCGAGGCGCGGCTGAGCGATTTGTCGTACCTAAATCGCTTCAATAGATACCCGTCCGGGGATCCGATCCGCTTTGAAAAGCGCATGTTGGACGACTGGTTCAACAAAGAGTTCGTCGTTGCCGTCAAACGGCCCTGAACCGGCCATGAAAAAACCCACTGACCGTGAGGTGAGTGGGTTTTTCAGGTCGCAAGACCGATCAAGCGAAGCGGATCACTTCAGCTTGGTTTCCTTGTACAGGACATGCTTGCGAACGGTGGGGTCGAACTTCATGAATTCGAGCTTTTGGGGCGTCGTCTTCTTGTTCTTGTTCGTGGTGTAGAAATGACCGCTACCAGCCGTCGATTCCAACTTGATTTTTTCGCGTCCGCCTTTGGATGCCATGGTGATGCTCCTTTATTCCTAGTGGACTGAGATTACAGCTCGCCCTTGGCGCGCAGATCGGCGACAACTTGGTCGATGCCGACCTTGTCGATCAAACGCAGAGCAGCACAGCTGATGCGCAGACGCACCCAGCGGTTTTCGCTTTCGACGAAGAAGCGGCGATATTGCAGGTTCGGCAGGAACCTACGCTTGGTTTTGTTGTTGGCGTGAGAAACATTGTTCCCAACCATGGGCTTCTTGCCCGTGACTTGACAGACGCGTGCCATGACGCTTCTCCTGTGCCGATTACTCGGTTTGATTTTTCCGACCAGCTGTCCCGCGGCGCAATGGCCAGGGAACACCTACATGACTGCAAATTGCAAGCTAAACCGTCTCTTTAACAAGATTGGGCGCAGTCCATCCAGCAAGCAAGCCCATGAGTATAACTGCAGTTTCAGTGGCGGTCGAAATCAAGACTCCTCTTGCTCCAGGAAGCGCTGTGCGTCCAGTGCTGCCATGCAGCCTGTGCCGGCACTGGTGATGGCTTGACGGTAGACATGGTCCTGCACATCCCCGGCGGCAAACACGCCCGGCACGCTGGTCATGGTGGCTAAACCGGCCAGGCCGCTCCTGGTGATGATGTAGCCGTCTTTCATCTCCAGCTGACCCTTGAAGATGTCGGTGTTGGGCTGGTGGCCGATGGCGATGAAGCAGCCGTGCAGCGGGATGTCTTTGGTGCTGCCGTCGGCCGTGCTCTTGATGCGCACGCCGGTCACGCCGGATGGGTCGCCCAGCACTTCATCGAGCGTGTTCCACAGATGCATCACCACCTTGCCGGCGGCGGCCTTGGCATGCAGTTTGTCGATCAGGATAGGCTCGGCGCGGAACTTGTCGCGGCGGTGGATGACGTGCACGGTGCTGGCGATATTGCTGAGGTAAAGCGCCTCTTCAACCGCCGTGTTGCCGCCGCCGACCACGCAGACCTCGCGGTCGCGGTAAAAGAATCCGTCGCAGGTCGCACAGCCGCTGACGCCCCGGCCCATAAAGGCTTCTTCAGACGGCAGGCCCAGGTACTTTGCCGAGGCGCCGGTGGCGATGATCAGCGCGTCGCAGGTGTACACGCCACTGTCACCAGTCAAGGTGAACGGCCGTTTTGAAAAATCAACCGCGTTGATGTGGTCGAACACGATCTTGGTTTGAAAGCGCTCAGCGTGCTCCTGAAACCGCTGCATCAGCTCGGGGCCTTGCACACCCATCACGTCCGCCGGCCAGTTGTCCACCTCGGTAGTGGTCATCAACTGCCCGCCCTGCGCCATACCGGTGATCAGCGTGGGCTTGAGATTGGCGCGCGCGGCGTAGATGGCAGCGGTATAGCCGGCCGGGCCGGAGCCCAGGATCAGCAGCGGGTGGTGTTGGGTGCTTGTTGTGCTCATGAGAATTTGCCCTGGGAAAAGGGCTTAGACCTGACGTTGGAGTACCCAAACGTATGGGCACAATGCGGCAATTCTAGGCAAGACCCAAAACAGGAGTTCGTCCATGGCGATGTTGTCCAACCTTGATCTGATCCGCCGAGTGCCCTTGTTCTCGCTACTGACCGTCGATCAGGCGCAGTC
>JBBQKT010000251.1:0-5317 GCA_038327205.1 Burkholderiales bacterium
CAGCAGGACGCCCGGCCCGATGCCGGCGAGAAACAGGCGACCCAGCGACTGCTCGGCCGCGACCGCGTAGAGAATCATCGTGATCGACGGCGGCAGCAGGATGCCGAGCGTGCCGCCGGCCGCGATGATGCCGGCCGCGAAGCCGGGCGAATAACCGCGTTTGCGCATCTCCGGAATGCCGGCGCTGCCGATGGCCGAGCAGGTGGCCGGGCTGGAGCCGGCCATTGCCGCGAACAGCGCGCAGGCGAACACATTGGCGATGCCCAGGCCGCCGGGGATGCGGCCCATCCACACATGCATGGCCGCGTATAAATCCTGGCCCGCTCGTGACTTGCCGATGGCCGCCCCCTTCAGGATGAAGAGCGGAATCGACAGCAGGGTGATGCTGGCCATTTCCTCGTAGACGTTCTGCGTCACGGTGTCCAGCGCCGAGGCGGGCATGAACAAATACATAAAGAGCACTGCCACGCTGCCCAGCGCGAACGAGATCGGCGCGCCGGAAAACATGAAGATCAGGGTGACGGCACCGAACAGCAGGCCGATGGTGAGCATGCTCATGCGGCCGCCCCCTTCAACGCATTGAGTCGAGCGGACAACTGCACCAGGATCTGCAAGGCCAGCAAGCTCATGCCCGCAGCCATCAAGCCGTAGGGAATCCACAGCGGCGGCGCCCAAGACGACGAGGTCGTCTGGCCCTCGGCCCAGGCCTCATGGAACAGGGTCCACGATTTCCAGGAGAAAAATGCGCAGAACAGAAAACTCAGCAGATCGACCAACATCAGCCGCAAGCGGTTCAGCCCCTGCGGCATCAGGCCAGCAATCGCCTCGATACCCACGTGGCCGCGCATCGACTGCACGAAGGCCCCGCACATAAAGGTCGCCCCGACCAGGCAAAAGACTGCGGCCTCGTCCTGCCAGTCGGTCGACGCCTTCATCAAATAGCGCGACACAACGCTGGAGGTGAGCACCAGCGAGGCGACCAGCAAGGCCAACATGCCCAGGACCACCATGGCTTGGTTGACCCACAACAACAGCCGGGCGAGCGGTTGCAAGAACATCGGCGTTGCCGGATCGATTTGGGCCCGCGCCGCCGGGGCCATCTCGAAACCATGGCTCATATCAGTTGCTGCGCTGCCTTCAACAGCGCGGCGCAGGTTTCGCTCTTCTCGCCAAAGTCCTTCCACGCGGTTTCGCGGGCAATGACCTGCCATTTCTTCAGGGTTGGCTCGTCCAGTTCGTAGACCTTGGCACCGGCCTTGGCGTAGATCTCGTTCACCAGCTTGTCATCGGCCTTGGCCGCATCGCGGGCAAAGATTTCCAGCTCGGCACCGACCGCCATCACGATGTCCTGCTGCGCCTTGGGCAGTTTGCTGAACACCTCCTTGGAGATCATCAGCGGCTCGAACATGAACCAGTAAGTGCGCTCGCGACCCGAGGTCAGGTGCTTGGCGATTTCTTCGAGCTTGAAGGAAATAAAACTGGTGCTGGAGGTCATTGCGGCATCCATGGCACCGGTCTGCATCGCCGCGTAGATCTCGTTCGACGGCAGGGTGATGACCGAGGCGCCGGCCTGCTTGAGCATCATGTCCATCTCTCGGCTGCCGCCGCGCACCTTCAGGCCCTTGGCATCGTCCGGCGTCACCAGCGGCCGCGAGCGGCTGGCCACCCCGCCCGCCTGCCAGACCCAGCTGACGATCAACACGCCCTTGGCGTCCAACACCTTGGCGAGTTGCTTGCCGACTTCGGCGTTCTTCCACGCCGCGCCCTGCTCGTAGCTGGGCACCAGGGCCGGCATCAAGCCGATATTCGTTTCGGCCACCTCGCCGCCGGCGTAGGACAGCGGCACCAGGCTCATGTCGAGCGCGCCCTTTCTCATCGACGAGAACTGCGCATTGGTCTTCATCAGCGAGGAACCGGGATAAACCGACGCCTTTAGCGCGCCACCGGTGCGCTTCTCGACTTCGACCGCGAATTTGCGGCACAGCCGGTCGCGGAAATCACCCTCCGTCAGCGTGCCGCTGGGGAACTGGTGCGAGATCTTCAGTCCACCCGCTTGTTGGGCAAGAGCGGGCCAGGCGGCAACGCCCGTGGAAGCGAGCGCAAGGCTCTGGACGAATTGGCGGCGGTCGAATTGCATGGTGTTTGTCTCCTGGCATCGTGTAGGTCAGCAGGGCATGTGCAGCGCTTCTTCGTCGCAGAGCATTCACGCTTGAATGCAATGTAGTGCCGTCTTGTATAATTTGGAAATCTTTTTGCACTAGGTAATTCACCAAGTGCGCACCTAAAGCGATTTTCGGCATACCCGAGTGGCTACACTCACGCCATGAGCCTGCTGTCGGAAACCCTGCGCGAAACCATCGAAGAAGAAGTGGCCACGGGCAAGCTGGCCCCGGGCACCCATCTCGACGAAATTGAATTGGCCAAGCGTTTTGGCGTGTCTCGCACCCCGATCCGCGAGGCTTTGAGCCTGCTGGCCGGCGAAGGTGTGGTTGAAATTCGCCCGCGCCGCGGTGCGGTGGTGGCGCAGATCACACCGCAGCGCCTGGTCGAGATGTTCGAGGTGATGGCTGAGTTGGAAGCCATGTGCGCCCGACTTGCCGCCCGCCGCATCAGCCCGATCGAGTTGACCGCTTTGGAGCAGGCCCACGAGGCTTGCCGAGGCGCCGCGCAACGCCTCGACGCCGACGGCTATTTCTATGCCAACGAGCATTTCCATCACTCGATTTACTTGGCCAGCCACAACAGTTTTCTGAGCGATCAGGCCCATGGTCTGCAGCGCCGGCTGCGGCCCTATCGCCGACTGCAACTGCGGGTGCGCAACCGACTCAACAAATCGTTCGAGGAACACCAGAGCGTGCTCGACGCCTTGCGCGACGGCGATGCCGAGCGGGCTGTCAGCGCCATCCGCAGCCATGTGATGGTGCAGGGTGAGCGCTTCAATGATTTGCTGGCCGGGCTGTCGCAGCTGGAAGCGCAGGCTCTGAGCGCCTGACGGGGAAGCAGGCCCGGCCGCCTTGAGGGACGGCTGCTTAAACTGCCACGATTTCGATCTCTGGCTCGATCGACTTCACCAAACTCTCAATGCTCCTGAGCGTGCCGGATATCGAGCTCGGACAGGTGCCGCACGCGCCTTGGTAATGCACGCTGAGCAGGTTGCCATCGAGGCTGATGACGTGGAGGTCGCCGCCGTCGCTTCTGAGATACGGCCGAATCTGTTCGTCCAGCAAGGTGTTGATCGCATCGAAGCGCAGCCGGTCTGCCGCACTGAGGTCGGCGTAGGCATGGTGTGCGCTTGCCACCGCCACCGCTGTTTGCTCCGCCGCCGCCGGTGCGGCGCGGATGGGCACCGCGAGCAAACGCACCAGATCCGGCCAATCGGCTTGGCCGTCCTGGGTGACCGTGAGCCATTTGTCAACGTAGAACACATTGCTGACATGCTCACAGTCGAACAAGGCGCGCGCCAGCGCATCGTCCTGCGCCTGCTCGGCGTTCTCGTACGAATGGGTGATGCCCCAGGTCAGCGGCTCCCACAGCACGAACTTCACCGCGTTCGGATTGGGCGTGTCTTCAATTTCTGCAATCTTGGGCATTTGCACCTCCTGCGAGCGGGGCCACGATCGTCGCGGCGAAAAATCGCCAAGCGCGTTGATTCGATACCCTGCCAATAAGTCGTTTAAATCTCATTCATCAGCGGTTGATGCGATCAGTTTCTGCAATTCACCCTGCTCATACATCTCGCGCACAATATCTGCGCCACCGACAAATTCACCCTTGATATAGAGCTGCGGGATGGTGGGCCAGTTGGCATAAGTCTTGATGCCGTCGCGAATTGCAGGGTCGGCCAGAACATTCACAGCGGCATAGTCATGCACGCCACAGGCCTTCAGTATTTGCACCGTCGCGGCGGAGAAACCGCACTGCGGCGACTGCGGCGTCCCCTTCATATAAAGCACGACAGAATTGCTGGTGACTTGATGATGGATATTTTCCTGGGCATTCATTTTTAATTCCTTCAAGGCGATGGAGCGGTTGATGCGGCCCACGCTTCGGGTGCAAAGGTTTTCATCGACAAAGCGTGAATTTCAGACCGCATGCGGTCGCCGAGTGCCGCATAGACCAGTTGATGTTGCTGAACCCGGTTTTTTCCGCTGAATTGCGGGCTCACGATCACCGCCTCGAAGTGTTGGCCGTCATCGCCAAGCACTTCGACGTGATCGCAGGCCAGGCCATTCGCGATGGTGTTTCTCAGCTCATGTGCTGTCAGCATCGTTTCGTCTCCTAGTGATTCCGTGTTGCAAATCCGGATGCAAATTCAAATGACCGCATCAGGCATTACCGATCGGTGATTGCAGCGGGTCTGCTGCACCTTCGGTCGAGGTATTGGCAGCCGAAGTGAAGGCGGCGTGCAGGGTATGCCAGGGCAGGATTGCGCATTTGACGCGGGTCGGCAGATCCCGCACACCGGCGAATACCGCCAGCCGCCCGATGTGATTCGGGCTGTTCAGGTCGGGCTTGCCGGTGGCCATGTCAAGAAACTCCTGAACCAAGTTCTCCGCGTCCGCGCAGGTCTTGCCTTTCACAGCCACTGTCATCATCGACGCCGACGCCTTGCAGATCGCGCACGACTCACCCTCGAACGCGATGCCGGCGATGCACTCGATAGACTCTGGGTCGAGATCGAGATTGAGCGCCACAGAGATGTGGTCGCCGCACAGCGGGTTGTGTCCCACCGCCTGATGGCTGGCATGCTCGAGCGTGCCGAAATTGCGTGGCTTCTTGTTGTGGTCCAGGATGACCTCTTGGTACAGCGCGCGGTAGTCAGCCATTACACAAACACCTTCTGCACGCTGCGAATGCCGGTGATCAGTGCATCGACTTCAGCCATGCTGTTGTAGAACGCAAACGAGGCGCGCGACGTGGCCGGCACTTTGAAGCGCAGCATCACGGGCTGCGCGCAATGATGACCCGTGCGCACTGCAACACCCTCCTGATTGAGCAGCGTGCCGACGTCGTGGGGATGCACGCCGTCAATCGTGAATGACAGCACAGCAGCCTTGTTCGCGGCGGTGCCGAGAATGCGCACACCAGGCATGTGCGCCATTTGCTCGGTCGCGTAACTGAGCAACGCGTGTTCGTGCGCGGCAATGGCGTCCATGCCGATGGCGCAGAGGTAATCAACGGCGGCACCTAACCCAATAGCCCCTGCGATGGGCGGCGTGCCGGCCTCGAATTTGTGCGGGATCGTGTTGTAGGTGGTCTTCTCGAAGGTCACCGACATGATCATGTCGCCGCCGCCCTTGAAGGGCTGCATGGCTTC
>JBBQKT010000252.1:0-5298 GCA_038327205.1 Burkholderiales bacterium
GCCTCGCCCTGCCCGCGTGACTGCCAGGCTTGCAACCCCTGCACACCACCCATCACAACCGCCACGATGACGACCAGCGGGACCAGTTGGCGCAGCTGCTGAAAAAGCGCTTGGCGCAAGAAATCGGCCCGCTTAAACCGCCGCTGTCACCACGATCTCCACCTTCCACGCCGCCCGCGCCAGATTGGCTTCAACGGTGGCGCGGGGCGGTGTGTGGCCGGCCGGCACCCAGGCGTCCCAGGCGGCGTTCATGCCGGGGAAATCGGCCACGTCCTTGATGAAAATCTGGGCGCGCAGAATTTTGGTCTTGTCGGTGCCGGCGCGGGCCAGCAAGGCGTCGATGGCGGCCAGCACCTGGGCCGTCTGGCCGGTGATGTCCTGGGTGGCGTCTTCAGGCACCTGGCCAGCCAGATAGGCCACGCCGTTGTGCACCGCCATCTCGGAGATGCGGGCGCCGATGTCGAAACGTTGGATGCTTGAGCTCATGATTTTTTCGCCTTGGATTTGGGGGAATGCGGGTGTTTTTTCGTGCTGCCATCCGGCGCAGCGGCCGGCTTCTGGCCGAGCTTGCTTTCGGTGCCGTTCAGCAATTTCTTGATATTGGCCGAGTGCCGCCACACCAGCAGCAAGCCCATCACCACCAGCGCGCCGACGATGGGGCTGGTGCCCCAGATCAGCATTTCGTAAACCGGCGCGAACACGGCAGACACCAGCGAAGCGAGCGACGAGAAGCGCGAGAAATAGGCAATGATCAACCAGGTCGCGAGCGTCGCCGCCCCAAGCAGGGGGTTCAGCGCCAGGATCACGCCGGCCGCCGTCGCCACACCCTTGCCGCCCTCAAAGCGAAAGAACACCGGCCACAGATGACCCAGAAAAGCGGCCAGACCAACCAGGGCCGCCGTGCCTTCGCCGAGGCCGTATTTGCCGCCCCACAGCACGACGGCCAACACGGGCAAATAGCCCTTCAGCGCGTCGAACACCAGGGTCAGCACGGCGGCGGCCTTGTTGCCGGAGCGCAGCACATTGGTGGCGCCGGGATTGCCGGAGCCATAGCTGCGCGGATCGGACAGGCCCATCGCGCGGCTGATGATGACGGCGAAGGACAGCGAGCCGATCAGGTAGCCGGCCAGGGCTGCGAGCAGAGGATAAACAGTGGTTTGCATAGGGGGACTATTGTGCAATGGCGCCAATGGCGCAATGGACCGGCCGGGCGCCGAGCAAGGCCGTCAGCACCGATGGGGCGATGCCCACCAGATAGCCGCGCCGCCCGCCATTGATGCAGATCGTCGGTAATTCGAGAATGCTCGCCTCGACGAACACCGGCAGCGCCTTGCGCACGCCGAACGGCGAGGTGCCACCAACCAGGTAGCCGCTGTGCCGCTGCGCGACGTCGGGCTTGCAGGGCTCGACCTTTTTGCAGGGGATCTGCCGCGCCAGCTCTTTCAGGCTGACCTGCCGGTCGCCGTGCATCAAGACGATCAGCGGCTTGGCGTCTTCGTCCTGCATCACCAGGGTCTTGATAACGGCATGTTCATCCACGCCGAGCTGGCGGGCCGATTCGCCGGTGCCGCCCTTGTCCACATAGTCGTAAACATGTTCGGTGAAGGCAACCCCGTGGGTGCGCAGAAAGTCGGTGGCCGGGGTGGCGCTGACATGGGCTTGTTTCTTCGACATCAAAGCATTCTCACTGCGCCGGATCGCGGATCTGCCAGCGGATCTTGTCGATCTCGGTCACCAGCTCATCGCTCAAGGTGATGCCGAAGGCATCGATGTTTTCATCGAGCTGGGCAGCGCTGGTCACGCCAATGATGGTGCTGGCGGTCAGCCAGCGGCTGCTGACCCAGGCCAGCGCCAAGGCGGTGGGCGTCAAGCCATGGTCGCGCGCCAGGGCGTTGTAGCGCTTGGCGGCGGCCAGGGCGTCGGGGCGGGCCCAGCGCTGCTTCAAAAAAGACTCGAACTGCGACAGTCGGCCGGGCTTGGCCGGGTCGGCCAGACCGAGGGCGTCGTACTTGCCGGTCAGGGTGCCAAAGGCCAGCGGCGAGTAGGCCAGCAGGGACACGCCCTGGTGGTGCAGCGACTCGTCCAAACCGTTTTCAGGGATGCGGTTGAGCAGGCTGTAAGCGTTTTGCACCGTGGCCACGCGCGGCAGACCGTGCTGCTCGGCCAGGCGGATGAACTCGCCCACGCCGTAGGGCGTTTCATTCGAAAGGCCGATCTGGCGCACCTTGCCGGCCTTGACCAGCCCGGCCAGCGCATCGAGCTGTTCGTGGATGGTCGCGAGCCCGGGCGTGTCTTTCGAAGGGTCAAAAACCAGGCCACCGAACATCGGCACATGGCGGTTCGGCCAATGCAACTGGTAAAGGTCGATCACCTCGGTTTGCAGGCGCTGCAGGCTGGCATCACAGGCCGCCACGATGTCGGCCGGCGTCAAGTCGGCGCTGCCGCTGCGGATCCAGTCGTAGCCGCGTGCCGGGCCGGCCACCTTGGTCGCCAGCACGATGCGTTCGCGCAGGCCGGGACGGGCCTTCAGCCAGCGGCCGATAAGGCTTTCGGTCAGGGTGAAGGTGTCGGCCCGCGCCGGCACCGGGTACATCTCCGCCGTGTCGATGAAATTGATGCCGCGTGCCAGCGCGTGGTCCAGCAGCGCCTGCGTGCCGGACTCGTCCACCTGCTGGCCAAAGGTCATCGTGCCCAGGCAAATCGTGCTGACGCGCAGGTCGCTGCGGCCCAAGTTCGTGAATTCCATCGTGTGCTGACTCCGCCGCTGCCAAAGCCGCGAGTGTGCCGCATGCAGTTTTAGATCTGCGCGTCACCTCATCTTTACATTTAATTTTTATTGTTTTACAGTAACTTTATTCCCTTTAACAAAATTCTTATGCCGTTCCAAGCAACCGTCGCGCCGGCCAGCCAGCGCCATATTCAACGCCTGGCCCTGGTGGTGCGCCTGCTGTGCCTCGCCTCTGCCCTCGCTCTGTTGGTGATGCCAGCGGCGTTCTGGAGCAGTCCGCGCTGGGTGGCGGAAATGGTCCAAAAGGATTTCGGTTTCGCTTTGGTGCAGCTCGACGCCCGTGCACGCTGGGGCGGTCTGGCGGCAACCGCCCTGCCTGTCGGCGTCAGTCTGTGGGGGCTTTGGTCGATCTGGTGCCTGTTTGGCTGCTATGCGCGCGGTGACTTGCTGAGCATGCGGCCGGCCCGCTACCTGCGGCGGCTCAGCATCGCCATGGTGACCTTGGCCGCTGCCATGCCGCTGAGCCAGACCCTGACTGTGCTGGCGCTGACCCTGGGCAACCCGCCCGGCCAGCGGCAACTGTGGGTGGGCTTGTCGTCGCAGCACTACCTCAGCCTGCTGTTTGGCCTGGTGCTGCTCGCGGTCTCGACCACCTTGGTGGAGGCCGCCCGCGTGGCCGACGAAAACGCCAGCTTCGTCTGATGCGCCCCCAAGCTCACTTCGTCCACTGCCCCCCGAGGGGGCGCTCAACGGCCCTCGGGCGGCCGGGCGGCCCCTGATGCCCATCGTCGTCACCCTTGATGTGATGCTGGCCAAACGCAAGATGCGTTCGCGCGAACTGGCCGAACGCATTGGCATCACCGAGCCAAATTTGTCCCTGCTCAAGTCGGGCAAGGTGCGCGGCATGCGCTTTGAAACACTGGCGGCGATTTGCGAGGTTTTGCAGTGCCAACCGGGCGACTTGTTGAGCTTTGAGCCAGCAGAGCCCAACCACCCCGAACTTTGAAACAACAGCAATGAAGATCCGTCTCACAGCCGTGCTCGTCATGGCCCTCACTGCCTCGCTCGCTGCACCGCTGACCACGGCCCAAGTCACCGAGCAACTCGACACCGTCCAAGTGGGCCTGCTGCGCGACCCCGGCATCATTCCCTATGGGCAGATCAACGCGCTGCTGAGCGGATTTCAGCGCTACGGCGAGGGCCTGTTCCGCATGGAGTTCAAGCTGAAGCCCAAAGACCCGGCCAAGCCCTTCCCCATCGCGCCGAAGCTGGCCCTGCAGACAACCGAGCGCTACCTGCCGATCGTGATGGCGGCCGACGGCACATTCGAGCTGCCGGTGTTGCCCGCTGCCGAGGCGAAAGATGCCGATCTGGCCAGCAATCAGAGCAAGGGCATGCTGGCGGTAGAAGGCACGGTCGAGCTGAACACCCCGGCCAGCGCGCTTGACATGGCCACCGTGCGGCACATTGTGCGGGTGGCCCACAAATTGCGCAGCGAACTGCTGCCCTGGTATGCCCGCTGGCTGTTCCCGCAGATCGAGGGAGTGCGCATCTGCAGCGCCCAGCCGCAGTGGCAACTGGCCTGGCCTGAACAGGGTCAGCTGGTGGGCATTCCTCTGAAAGCTGATCCCCAGGATAGCGATCCGAACACGCCCAAAGGCCAAACCAGCAAGCCTTGCACCAGCCTCAATGGCCAGGAGCGATGGCCCGACGAGGCCCGGCTCATCGCCCCGGCCGATGCCGAGTTGACCGTGCGGCTGCGCTGAATGCGCCGCTGGGGGATACCAGCGCTGGTGCTGGCCCTGCATCTGCTGCTGGTGCTGGGCCTGCGGTGGGGTTTGCAATCGGGGCTGCAACGGGCCAAGGACATGCCCCTGGCCCAGTCGGCAAGCATCGAGTTTTTTCTGCCGCCTCTACCGCTTCATGCGCATCAGCCACCACCGCCGAAAGAACAGCAAGAGGAGGCCCGACGGCCCACCGCGATCAGCCGCTCCACCGCCCCCTCCATCCTCAACTCGCCGGCCGCCGAAGCGACGCTGCCGGCCGTCGTCCCAACAACCCCACCCGTTCCTGCAGCGGCCGATGCGCCCCGCGCCCGCCTGATCCTGACCCTGCCGCCGCAAGCCGCCTCCGCCCCGCGCAACCCGGCCTTGACCGATCCGCGGACCAACACGGCACGCCAAACCCTGGAAGAAAAAATGGCCGAGGCGCTCGACGGCACCGTGCACCAACAGGTGCAGGCCGACGGCAGCACCATCCGCCGCCGCATCGGCAATGAATGCGTCGACCTTCATGAGTCGCGGGCGGTCAAGTTGATGCCGGACGTTGAATTCTTGCGCTACGCGCCGCGTGCCGCTGGCCCCAGCTACAAGTGCAAATGAGCCGCCGACCCTTTTGACTTCTCATCCGCCCGGGCCTGCTCCTGCAGGCGCAGCACGCGCCGCTGCACCTTGCCGGTCGTCGTCATCGGCAAGGCGTCGATGAACTCGATGTCCTTCGGGTATTCATAGGGCGCCAGCTGGCCCTTCACATGGGCCTGCAACTGCGCGACGAGGGCGGCCGAGCCCTTG
>JBBQKT010000253.1:0-5291 GCA_038327205.1 Burkholderiales bacterium
GCCCAGGGTCTACGGTCTCGACATGGAAAAGCTGACGCAGGCGATGCTGGCCAAGCAGCGTTGGCGCGACCTGAAGGGCAGCGGCGAGTACGCGGTATCGCGCAGCCTGCTGGTCTCCACCACCGACATCCGCCGCAGCAACTCGGCGGCGATGTATTTGGCCCTGACCTCGCAGGCACTGAACGGCGAGGTCGTCAGTGACCGCGTCAAGGGGGCCGAGCTGGCGCTAAAGCTGGCCGAGCTGTTCAAGCGCCAGGGCTTTCAAGAGAACTATGTCAACGGCGCCTTCGACGACTACCTGTCGATCGGCATGGGCAAGACGCCGCTGGCCTTTATTTACGAAAGCCAGATGTTGGCGCAGGCGCAAAAGGGCAACAAGGACGGCGGCGGGCTGCGGCCCGAGATGGTGCTGATGTATCCCGAGCCCACCATCGTCAACAAGCTGGTGCTGGTGGCAATGAACGAGCGTGGCCGCAAGCTGGCCGATTTGTTGGTGGCGAACAAGGAACTGCAGGCGATTGCGCTGGAGCTGGGCTTTCGCACCGGCGACCCAACCGCCTTTGCCGCCGCCGCGCAAAAGGCCGGGCTGGCCGTGGAAACGCAACTGAAGCAGGTGGTGGACCCGCCAGGCTTCGATCTGATGTTCGAGATGATCGACATCGTCAGCAAGGAGATGAACCAATGATGCGACGACTGGCCCTGCTGGTGATGGCGTTGGCCTTGGCCTTGACCGCCTGCGGCAAGCAGGAGGATGCGACACCCGCTGCCAGCGCAACACCGTCCCAGGCTCCGGCCCCGGCCTTGCAGGTGCTCGCCACCAGCGATCTGAAGGACATCGAACCGCTGGCCGCGCAGATCGAGGCAGCCACCGGTGTACGCGTGCAGTTCCGCTTTGGCGGCACGATGGAAAGCACGCAGGAGGTGCTGAGCAGTGACTCTGGCGGCAAACCCGCCGCCGACGTGGCCTGGTTTGCCAATGCCAAATACCTGCTCAGCGATGCGGTCGGCCAAGGCCGGGTGAAGCTGCAAGAAAAAATCATGCTCTCGCCGATCGCCATTGGCGTGAGCCAGAGCGACGCCGCCAAATACGGCTGGGACAAGCCCGATGCCAAACTGACCTGGGCCGACATGACCCGCGCGGCCAAGGACGGCAAGCTGCGCTACGCCCTGTCCAACCCCGCCACCAGCAACCAGGGCTTCATGGCCCTGCTGGGCGTGGTGGCCGCCGCCGGAGGCAAGGGCGAGGCGCTAAGCGCTTCGGATGTTGACCGCCAGGCAATTGCCGACTTTTTGAAGGGCTACAAGATCGTCGGCGACAACTCCAGCTACCTGGCCGAACAGTTCACCAAGGGTCAGGGCACCCGTGCCAATGCCTTCATCAACTATGAGAGTTGGCTCTTGAGCCTCAACGCCAGCGGCAAGCTGCGCGAGAAGCTTCACCTGATCTACCCCTACGAAGGCGTGGCCACCGCCGATTACCCCTTCATGCTGCTCAACGAGGCGCGGCGGGCCGATTACCTGAAGGTGGCGGCCTACCTGAAGGATGATGCCGCCCAGCTCTGGCTGGCCCGGCAGACCCTGCGCCGGCCGATGCGCGCCGATCTGGCAAAGCAGGTTGAGGACATCCTGCCGGCACGGGGTTTCCAGGTCGAGCTGCCCTTCTCGCCCGACCGGCAACTCGCCGACGGTCTGATCGACGCCTACTTGAACGAGTTCCGCCGCCCGATTGCCAGCACCTTTGTGCTCGACACCAGTGGCAGCATGCAGGGCAGCCGGCGCGAGCAGTTGGTCGAGGCGATCCACTACCTGGCCGGTGCCGATGTCTCGCTGACCGGCCGCGTCGCCAAGCTCACCAACCGCGAGCGGCTGTGGTTTCTGCCCTTCAACAGCCGCCCGCGCGCGCCGGTGCCGTTCGAGATTCCGGCCGGCAGCAAGGTCGCCAAAGGCGTGCTGCCACAAGCAGACACCGAGGCCAAGCTGGCCGAGCTGCAGCGCGTGCGCGACGCGGCAGACGGCCTGCGCATGGATGGCGGCACCGCGCTTTACGACGCGGTGCTCGCGGGCCTGCAACACATGCTCGAACAGCGCAAGCTGAACCCCGACTACCAATACTCGGTGGTGGCCTTCACCGACGGCGTCAACACCGAGGGCCGCAACCTGGCCGCCTTCAAGCTCGCCTACGCGGAACTGCCCGAGGATGTGCGGGCGATCCCGGTCTTCATGGTGCTGTTTGGTGATGCAGCCGAGGGTGATTTGAAGCAGTTGGTCGAGATCACCGGCGGCAAGGTGTTTGACGCACGCAAGACGCCGCTTTATGCGGTGTTCAAGGACATCCGCGCCTACCAATGACTGATCTGCGATGACGGCTCTTTTCAGATGGCTCAACGCCCCGGCCAATTGGTGCGGGCTGCTGGCCGCCACCGCCGTGCTGGTGCTCAAGGCCCTGGGCCTGCTGGGCGGCCTGGGGCTAGGCGTGGCCGCACTCGGTTATGTGGGCGGGCTGGTGGTGGGCGGCCTGTGGTGGGGCTGGCCGAGCTTCAAGGAAGCGCCCTGGGAGGCACTGCAGTTTGCCGACGAAGGCGATGCCCGCGAGGCGATGGGCCGGGCGCTGGCCGGTGTGCGTCGGCTGACCGAGTACAACCCGGGCCAGCGGATCGCGGCCCCCTTGGCCGCGCGCATCCAGCAGCTGTGCCAACGGCTAGAAGCCCTGCTCGACCAGTGGGAGCGCAGCAAGGGCCAGTTGCCGCTGCAAGAGAGCTTTCACGCCCGGCATATCGCGATCAGCTACCTGCCCGAGGCGCTCAATACATACCTCAGCATCCCGGCCAATTTCGCCAGCACCAAGCTGCTGGGCAATGGCAAGACGGCGCAGGCCACGTTTGAAGGTGTGTTGGCCGAGCTGGAGGCCAAGGTCGAACAGCTGGGCGATGACCTGGCCGGCCAGGACGCCCAGGCCTTCTTGTCCCACAGCGAGTTCTTGAAACAGAAATTCGGAGCAAAACAGCCATGAGCAGCACGACCAACACAACCACGGCGCCTGTCTTCACCCTGACCGCGCCCGAGGTCATCACCCCGATCGAGCCGCCGCAGGCCATAGAAGCGGTGCCACTGAAGCCCGAAACGGCGAGCCTGGTGGACGAGCAGGTGCAACGTTTTATCGATGCGCTGGAAAAAGAAGACCTGCACAGCGAGCCGTTCAAGGCGCGGCTGGACAGCGCCTTCCAGCTCGGCCGGCAAGAGATCAGCCTTGCCGCCAGCCTGATGCAGACCGGTCTGATGCAGCGCAACTTCGTCGGTGCCACCGACACCCCGGCCTACAAGGCGATCAGCGCCATCCGCAGCCAGCTCGATGAGCTGAACCCCGGCAAGGATGGCGATCTGCTCCAGCCCCGCAAGCTGCTGGGGCTGATCCCCTTCGGCAACAAGCTGGAGGCCTATTTCCGCAAGTTCGAAAGCGCCGCCAGCCAGCTGCAAACCAGCATGAGCCAGCTCTACGCCGCCAAGGACAGCATCCAGAAAGACATCATCGACATCGAGGCCTCGCGCGGCAAGCTCTGGGAAGCGATGCAGGCGCTGGCCGCGGCGGCCCGCTTTGCCCGCACGCTCGACAGCCGTCTGGCCGAGCGGGTGGACTCTCTAAAAACCACCGACCCGATGCGCGCCAAGGCGCTGGAGCAGGAGGTGCTGTTTTACGCCCGCCAGAACCTAGCCGACATCCAGACCCAGCAGGCCGTCAGCGTGAACGGCTATCTGGCGCTCGATGTGCTGAAGAAGACCGGCCGCGAAATGATGATCGGCTGCGACCGCGTCGCCACCACCGGCATGAGCGCCCTGGCCGTGGCCCAGACCGTCGCCCGCGCCACCGGCAACCAGATCGAGGTGATGCAAATGCTGCAGGGCGTCAACGCCACCATTGGCAAGCTCATCAACCAGACCGGCACGGCGCTGAACCAGCATGTGGACCAGACGGCCGAGTTCGCCGCCAACCCGATGTTGGGCATCGCGCAGATCCAATCGATGTTCGACCAGACCTTTCAGGCGATGGATGCGATGGACAGCTTCCGCAGCAAGGCCATCGAGACCATGGGCACCAACAACCAGCTGATCGAGGCGCAGCTGCAGCGGGCTGACGGCTACATCGACCGGGTGCGGCAGCAGCAGGCGCGGGAGGCGGTGCGGGATGCAACGCTCACGGACGGCGCCGGCCCGGTCAAGCTTTGAAAGCATGCGGGGACGCCACGAGCTCCATATTCAATTTCGTCATAAGCACCCAATAATTTCATTGTTTCTATATCTATAAACCTGCCATACAGTCGCGCCCCTAGGGTTGCTACCGAGTAGCCCCATCCACCGGGAGCAGGTTTGGACTGGATTGCAGTGGTCAGCGGGTTCGGCGTCGGCGCCATCGTCGGGATCACCGGCGTGGGCGGCGGTTCGCTGATGACGCCGCTGCTGCTGACCGTCTTCAAGCTGAACCCGGCGGTTGCCATCGGCACCGATCTTTGGTTCGCTGGGCTGACCAAAATATCCGGCTCCGTCGCCCACGCCCGCCACGGCCATGTGCGCTGGGACATCACCCGACGCTTGTTGACCGGCTCGATCCCGGCCTCTATCGGCACCGTTGCGTTGATGCATTTCACTGGCATCACCAAGGGCTGGGCCGAGGCATTGACCTTCTCGCTGGGCATTGCCCTGCTGTTGACCGCCGTGGTGGTGGCCTTCAAGGCCTCGTGGCAGGCGCTTGGGCTGAAGCTCGAACACGTCATCACCGAGGCGCGCCGCCCGGCACTGACCGTCGCCGCCGGAGTGATCCTGGGCGTTTTGGTGTCGCTGTCATCCATCGGCGCCGGGGCCATCGGCGCAACCCTGATCCTGCTGCTTTATCCCCGCCTTGAAACCCGCTACATCGTCGGCAGCGACATCGCCCACGCGGTGCCACTGACCCTGGTGGCCGGCATTGGCCACGCCACGCTAGGCCATGTCGACTGGACCCTTCTGGTGCCCCTGGTCATCGGCTCGGTGCCCGGCATTTGGCTGGGTGCGCAACTGACCCGCAAGCTGCCCGAAAGCGTCGTCCGTGGGCTGCTGTGCGCCTCACTCCTGATGGCCGGCTGGAAAGTCATTCACTAAAAGAATCTATGTACGCTTACACCGACTTCGACCGCCAATTCGTCCACGCCCGCGCCGCGCAATACCGCGACCAGCTGGCCCGCAACCTCGCCGGCACCTTGAGCGAGGACGAATTCCGCCCGCTGCGCTTGCAAAACGGCTGGTATGTGCAGCGCCACGCG
>JBBQKT010000254.1:0-5280 GCA_038327205.1 Burkholderiales bacterium
CGTCGCGGTGATGGGTGGCAAACAGGTGGCCGTGCTGGCACCAACGACCCTGCTGGCCGAGCAGCATTTCCAGAATATTTCCGACCGCTTCGGCAAGTGGCCGGTGCGGGTGGCGGAGATGAGCCGCTTCCGCTCGGCCAAGGAGATCAAGGCGGCGATGGCAGGCCTGGCGGACGGCACCATCGACATCGTCATCGGCACCCACAAGCTGCTCAGCGCCGAGGTCAAATTCGCCCGGCTGGGCCTGCTCGTGATCGACGAGGAACACCGCTTCGGCGTGCGCCACAAAGAAGCGATGAAGGCGATGCGCACCGAGGTCGATGTGCTGACCCTCACCGCCACGCCGATCCCGCGCACCCTGGGCATGGCGCTCGAAGGCCTGCGCGACTTGAGCGTGATCGCCACCGCGCCGCAGCGGCGGCTGGCCATCAAGACCTTTGTGCGCAGCGAATCGAGCGGCGTGATCCGCGAAGCGGTGCTGCGCGAGCTCAAGCGCGGCGGGCAGGTCTATTTCCTGCACAACGAGGTGGACACCATCGAGAACCGCCGCCAACAGCTGGAACAGCTGCTGCCCGAAGCGCGCATCGTCATCGCCCACGGCCAGATGCCCGAACGCGAGCTGGAGCGGGTGATGCGCGAATTCGTCGGCGGCAAGCACAACGTCTTGCTGTGCTCGACCATCATCGAAACCGGCATCGACGTGCCCAGCGCCAACACCATCGTCATGAGCCGCGCCGACAAATTCGGCCTGGCGCAGCTGCACCAGCTGCGCGGGCGCGTGGGCCGCAGCCACCACCAGGCCTATGCCTATTTGATGGTGCCGGACATCGATGGCCTGACCAAGCAGGCGACCCAGCGGCTGGACGCAATCCAGGCAATGGAAGAGCTGGGCTCGGGCTTTTATTTGGCCATGCACGACCTGGAAATTCGCGGCGCCGGCCAGATGCTGGGCGAGAACCAGAGCGGCAATATGGTGGAGATCGGCTTCCAGCTCTACAACGAGATGCTCAGCGAAGCGGTGCGCTCGCTGAAGTCGGGCAAGGAGCCCGATCTGCTCAGCCCGCTCGCGGCGGTCACCGAGATCAATCTGCATGCCCCCGCCCTGCTGCCCGACGCCTATTGCGGCGACGTCCATGTGCGCCTGTCGCTCTACAAACGCCTGGCCACGGCCGACAAGCCGGCGCAGATCGACGCGCTGCTGGAAGAGATCACCGACCGTTTCGGCAAGCTGCCCGCGCAAGGCCAGACCCTGTTCGACACCCACCGCCTGCGCGTGCTGGCCAAGCCCTACGGCGTCAGCAAGATCGACGCCGCGCCGATGGTCATGAACATCAACTTCCGTCCGAATCCGCCGGTCGACGCGATGCGCATCATTGAGCTGGTGCAGAAGAACCGCAACATCAAGCTGGTCGGCAACGACAAGCTGCGGATCGACAAGGCCCTGAGCGATCCGAAAGACCGGGCGCAAGCGATTCGGGAAGTGTTGAGGTTGTTGGGTCAACCGATCAAACAGGATTGAAAGATGCAAGCGCTACAAATTCAACACTTCACCCCGCCGCTGCGCCTGGCCGACTTCAAGCTTGCCGCCTTCGACATGGACTCGACCCTGATCAATATCGAGTGCATCGACGAGATCGCCGCGGCGGTGGGCAAGAAGGCGGAAGTCGCTGCCATCACCGAAGCGGCGATGCGCGGCGAGATCACTGACTTCAAGGACAGTCTGCGGCGGCGACTGGCCCTGCTCAAGGGCGTGCCGGTGTCGGCGCTGGACGAGGTGTTGAAGAACCGTCTGCAGTTCAACCCTGGCGCCCGCGCGCTGTGCGCGGCACTTAAAACGGCGGGGCTGAAGCTGCTGCTGGTGTCAGGCGGATTCAGCTATTTCACGCGTTTCGTGGCGGCCGAACTGGGCATGGATTTCGTCCGCTCCAACGAGCTGGAAATATCAGACGGCGCCCTGACCGGCGGACTGGTCATGCAGGCTTGGGGCGACATCTGCGACGGCGAAGAAAAGCGGCGCATGCTGCTGGAATGCTGTGCGGCCATCGCCTGCACGCCGGCCCAGGCGATGGCCGTGGGCGACGGCGCGAACGACCTGCCGATGATGGGCGCGGCAGGCCTGTCGGTGGCTTACCACGCCAAGGCGAAAGTCCGGGAGCAGGCGATGGTGGGGATCAACGAAGGCGGGCTCGAACGGCTGCTTGAGGTGGTCCGGCCATGAAGGTGCGGGCCCGGCTCAGTCTTGCACCGGGCGGCGCAGTCGCCCTGCCTTGGCAGGTGCACGCCGATGTGCCCGCGCCGCTGCGCTTTATCGCGCCGATGAACCACACCATGCCTTTTGCTGACTTCGAGCACGCCGAGATCACGGGTGGCATCGTCAAGGACAGCAGCGAGGCGGTCGCACGGCGTGCGCAACGGCAGCTTCGAACGCATCCTCGCGGCCTAGCGCTGAGTGTCGCGGGCAGGTTGACGATGGCTGTACATATCGACTTCCAGCACTGGGGCAAGCCGTAGGGGCTGGTACAGGGCTAAAGCTGAACGAGGTTAAGCCGATAACCCGGAATGTCACTCGGCAACTCAGGGACCCAACCCGTGCCAATTGTTGCAACCACACCCCCAGCTCCTGAGCACCGCCAGCGCACCGAGCAGGCGTGCGTGGATGCCATTGCCGCACTGCAGAGACGCGTTCTTGAAGCCGTGGCCCTGGGCGGACCGTTGGTGGAGGTGATGGATTCCCTGTGCCGCCAGGTCGAGACGCTGGCACCGGGCGTGCTTTGCACGGTCATTGAGATCGACGCCAACGGCTGCCTGCAACCCGTTGCCGGGCCCAGCATGCCGGCCGCCTACAGCGCGGCACTGGTCGGTGTGCCCATCGGCCCTTCGGCCGGCTCCTGCGGCACGGCCGCCTGGCGGCGCAAGCCGGTCGAGGTGCAGGACATCGCCAACGATCCGCTGTGGCGCGACCACAAGGAATTGGCGCTGCAGTTCGGCCTGGCGGCCTGCTGGTCCAACCCCATCTTCATCAAGGGCGAGGACCGGGTCGGCATGACCTTCGCGCTGTATTACCGCGAGGTGCGGGCCGTCGAACCCTTCCACCGCAGCCTGGCCGAAGCCTGTGTGCAGCTGTGCCAGGTGGCGCTGACGCACGAGTACAGCCGCCGCCAGATCGAGCGACTGGCGTATTTCGATGGCGTCACAGGCCTGCCCAATCGGACCCTGTTCAACGATTGGGCGCGTCAGGCGCTGCAAGCCGCTGAAGTGGTGAATGGGGCCGCGCCTGAAACCGGCGCGATCACCTTGCTGTTGCTGGACCTGGACCGCTTCAAGACCATCAACGATTCGCTCGGCCACGCCGTGGGTGACCAGGTGCTGGCCGGCTTGGCGAAGCGGGTGGCGGGCGTGCTGAAGCCCGGCGATCTGCTGGCGCGACTGGGCGGTGATGAGTTTGTCGTCCTGCTGCCGGGACGCGACAAGCCGGAGGCGTTGCTGCTGGCAGCCGCCGTGCACGCGGTCCTGGTTGACCCAATGCAGGTCGGCAGCAACGATCTGCGGTTGAGCGTCAGCATCGGCCTGAGCAGCTTTCCGGCCGATGCTGCCGATGTGAGCAGCCTGCTCAAGAGCGCCGATATGGCGATGTACGAGGCCAAACGCAACGGCCGCAACTGCACCCGCGCCTTTGCCCAGGCCATGAACGAAGATCTGGACAGCAAGCTGCGCATCGAGGTGGCGTTGCGCCGGGCGATTGCCGCCTCGGTCTTGACCCTGCACTACCAGCCCAAGCTGCACCTCGGTGATGGACACCTGGTCGGCGTTGAAGCGCTGCTGCGCTGGAACGACCCGCTGCTGGGCCCCATGCCCCCTGATGTTTTTATCCCGGTGGCAGAAGAATGCGGGCTGATCCTGGCGCTGGACGCCTGGGTGCTCGGCGCCGCGTGCAGGCAGCTGGGCGACTGGCAGCGCCGCGGCCTGGCCGTGCCCAGCATGGCTGTGAATGTCTCACCGCTGCGCTTCAAGCAGGACGATGTAGCCGGACAGGTCGCCGGCCTGCTCGCCCAACATGAACTGGCGCCGCATTCGCTGACGCTGGAAGTCACCGAGCGACTGATGCTGGAGGACGACGACCACGCACGCGACCAGATGACGCGGCTCGACGCCTTGGGCGTGCGCCTGTCGCTGGACGATTTCGGCACCGGCTATTCAAGCCTGAGCTACCTGAAGCGGCTGCCGGTGGCCGAGCTGAAGCTGGACAAAAGCTTTGTCCGCGATCTGGAAACCGATGCCGATGACCGCGCCCTGGCGGCAGCCGTGCTGGCCATCGGCCGGGCACTGAGCCTCGCCGTGGTGGCCGAGGGCGTGGAGACCGAAGGGCAGCGCCTGGCCTTGCAGCAGGCGGGCTGCGAGGTGGCGCAGGGCTATCTGTTTTCCAGGCCACTGGCGGCCAGGGCGTTCGAGGATTGGCTGTTGCTCAGGCCGCCAAGTCCGCCGACGCCATGACGACGACACCGTCCGCGTCGGCATAAAGCCAGTCACCCGGGCGCACCCACACGCCGGCAATCTGCACCGCCCCACCGGCCAGGCCTTGGCCACGCCGGTCGGTCGGCAGTGGCACATGTCCGCGCGCGAGGATGCCGACGGTCGCCGCAGCCAACTCGGCCAAGTCACGCACTGCACCGTCAATCACCAGGCCGGCCCAGCCGTTCTTCGCCGCCGCTGCCGCCAGATTGCCGCCCAGCATCGCGCGCCGCAGCGAGCCCGCGCCGTCGACCACCAGCACCCGCCCGTCGCCCGCGGTTTCCACCGCCGCCTTGACGAGGCTGTTGTCTTCAAAACATTTGACCGTGGCCACCGGCCCGGCGAACTGCCGCACACCGCCGTAACTGCACAGCAGGCCGCCGGGGATGACGCGAAAGCTGCCGGTGTCGTCGCTTTTGTGGGCGTCGCAGAGGTCGCAGGTGGAGAAGGGCTTCATTCGGCCGCCTTGATCGTGATGCGAACGCCGTGCAGCGCCACCACCTGGCCGGCGCGCATCTTGGCCGTCTTGCGGCTTTCGGGCTGGCCGTCCACCTGCACCTGCCCCTCGGTGATCATCACCCGCGCACGGCCGCCGCTTTCGGCCAGGCCGGTGGCCTTGAGCAGCTTGTCGAGCTCAATGAACTCGCCGCGCAATTCAAAATCTACTTTTTGCATGGTGCTCATCCTAAATCCGGCAGTTGGACACGCCCGAGTGGGCTGCGATGCGGTGCGCTGGCAAGGCGCGACAACGCAGTGGGCTGATGCCCACAA
>JBBQKT010000255.1:0-5258 GCA_038327205.1 Burkholderiales bacterium
GAGCAGCGGGGAGACACCGCTCAGCGGCTGCATAGGCCCCGTCAGCGTGAAGCCCTTCACGACCGGCCTTCGCACCCCCCGCAGCGGCGGGATGCGCTGAATGAGACTGCGCTTCAACAATGCATTCATTCGCTCAACCAGTCCTTCAACACACCAAAGCCCACCATGAAAAAAACCCTTGCCCTCGCCCTTTTCGCCGCTTCGATGGTCACTCCGCTGGCTGCATTTGCCGCCCCCACCGAGTTGCTCATCAACGGCAGCTTTGAGGACAACAGCATGGGCAACGGCAACTGGAACGTCTTCTACGGCGCGACCGCCCTGACCGGCTGGAGCGCTGCAGCCAACGGCGTGGAGTTGCGCAACAACATCGCGGGCACGGCATCGGCCGGGGTCAACTTTGTGGAGCTGGACACCTACAGCAACAGCAGCATCAGCCAGACGGTTTCGACCGTGGCCGGCCAGTGGTACTCGCTGAGCTTCAGCTACTCGAACCGGGTGAACACCGCCCTTGACACCAACGGCCTGACCTGGAACTTTGGCAGCACCGGCGGCACCGCTGCAGCCCTGCCTGCTGCCACTGGTGACCACAGCTGGATGCAGTTCAGCACCCTGGTGCAAGCAACGGGCAGCAGCACTGTGCTGAGCTTCGCCGCTGCCGGCAAAAGCGACTCCTTGGGCACCTCGCTGGACCAGGTCTCGCTGACCACGGCCGTGCCCGAGCCAGAGACCTATGCGCTGATGTTGGCTGGCCTTGCCGCCGTGAGTTTCGTGGCTCGCCGCCGCGCCAAGCGCTGATCTGAACGTCAGGCCAGATAGCGCGCTATCAGGTGCGCCTTGAAATGCGCCGGGTTGAGCGGCTCGCCACTGGCGCGCTGCACCAGCTCGGCCGTTTCCCAACGGCTACCCTGGGACCAGATGTTGTCGCGCAGCCAGCCGAACACCGGCTCCAGATCACCCGCAGCAATGCGTGCGTCGAGGTCGGGCATGGCCCGGCGCATGGCCGCAAACCATTGGGCGGCGTACATCGCGCCCAAGGTGTAGCAAGGAAAATAACCAAACAGCCCGGCACCCCAATGCACGTCCTGCATGCAGCCGTCCTGGAAGTTGCCGCGCGTGTCGATGCCGAGCAACGCCTGCATCTTGGCGTCCCATAACGCGGGGATGTCCTCGCACTCGATGTCACCGGCGATCAGCGCCCGCTCGATCTCATAGCGCAAGATGATGTGGGCCGGATAGGTCACCTCGTCGGCATCGACACGGATATGGCCGCTGATGACACGCGTCAACAGCCGGTGCAAATTGCCCACCTCGAAGGCCGGCTGGTCGCCCAGGTGTTTGACCAGCAGCGGCCTGAGCAGGGCTGCAAACGCCGGGTGGCTGCCGAGCTGCATTTCAAACGACAGGCTCTGGCTTTCATGCAGGCCCATTGAGCGGGCCTGCGCCATCGGCTGGCCCAGCCAGTCACGCGGCAGGTTCTGCTCGTAGCGGCCATGGCCGGTTTCGTGGATCGTGCCCATCAGGGCACCGAGAAAATTGTCGGCCGCGTAGCGGGTGGTCATGCGCACGTCTTCGGGCACGCCGCCACAGAACGGGTGGGCGCTTTCGTCCAGCCGACCGGCCTCGAAATCAAAGCCCATCAGCCGCATCGCGTCGGCCCCGAGCGCACATTGCGCCGCTTTCGAGAATGGGCCTTGCGGCACCAGCGTGTGCTCGGCCGCCTGGCGCGCCTGCACGTCGCGAATCAGCCCCGGCAACCACTGGCGCAGATCGCCAAAAATGACATCCAGCGTCGCGCTGCGCATGCCGGGTTCGTACTGATCGAGCAGGGCGTCATACAGGCTCAGCCCGGTGCCCTCGGCCAGACATTGCGCCTCTTGCCGGGTCAGCCGCACGACCTCGCGCAGATTAACCAGGTGGCCGGCCCAATCATTGGCCGGCCGCTGGGTGCGCCAGGCATGTTCGCAGCGCGAAATCGCCAGCGACTTGGCTTCCACCAAGGGCTGCGGCAGGGCATTGGCAGCCCGCCAACTTCGCTTCATTTCACGCAGATTGGCCCGTTGTTCAGCGTCCAGAGGCTCGGCGGCCGCCTGCGCCAGCAAGCCCGGCAAGGCCGGCTCGGTGGCCAGTTGATGCAGCAGGCCGCCGATCTCGGCCAGGGCCAGCGAGCGCGCCTCATTGCCCTTGCCGGGCATATTGGCCGATTGATCCCACTGCGCGATGGCTTGCAAATGGCCCAGCCGGTGCAAGCGCTGATGGCGCTGGGAAAGATCTTGGTAGGCGGAAGCGGCAGTATTCATCGGTCAAATCCTCAATAGTTTCAGTCGGGCCAGACCCAGATCAGCAGGGCCGTCATGCTGATGTAGCGGCCGAATTTACCAATCGCCATATAAAGCACGCAGGGCCAAAATGGCAGGCGCAACCAGCCGGCCACCGCACACAACGGGTCGCCAATCAGCGGCAGCCAACTCAGCAAACAACCCCGCGCGCCGAAGCGTTGCAGCCAGGCCAATGCACGGGGGCTTTTCACCAGGTTGGGCGGCGGATGATGGCTGGCACGCTCATAGGTCCGCTCGGCCGCATAGCCCATCCACCAGGTGATGACCCCGCCCAGCGTGTTGCCTGCGGTGGCGACCAGAATGGCCGGCCAGAACAGGGCCGGGTTGGCCTTGACCAGCAACAGCACCGCCGGCTCCGAGCCCAACGGCAGCAGGGTGGCCGACACCAGGGCGATGACAAAGAGGCTGGTCAGGCCCACCTGCGGCAAGGCCAGGGCGGCGAGTAAGAGGTGGAGGTTTGATTCGAGCCATGCCTGCATCGCGCCGATTATGTGGGCGGCACGGCCCACCCCTTTTCGTCGCTGAAAGCGGGCGTCGGCAAAACCTGCCCTGAGACGCGAGAGCGAGCTCAGACGCGGAGGCTATACTTCTGCCTCATTTTTAAGCAGCGCAGCCCTCCCCGTTCTCCTTCATGCATATCGGCCCTTACGCCCTACCGAACGCCTTGTTCGTTGCCCCAATGGCGGGCGTCACCGACCGGCCGTTCCGCCAGCTGTGCCGCCGCTTGGGCGCAGGCTACGCGGTCAGCGAGATGGTGACCTCGCGCAAAGACCTGTGGGCCAGCTTGAAGACCTCGCGCCGCGCCAACCATGAGGGCGAGGCCGGCCCCATCGCTGTGCAGATCGCCGGCACCGACGCAGCCATGATGGCCGAGGCCGCTGTGTACAACATTGACCGCGGCGCGCAAATCATCGACATCAATATGGGCTGCCCGGCCAAGAAGGTTTGCAACAAATGGGCCGGTTCGGCCCTGATGCAGGACGAGCCGCTGGCGCTGGAAATCATCAGCGCCGTGGTGGCGGCAGCGGGCGATGTCCCGGTCACCTTGAAGATGCGCACCGGCTGGTGTGCCACCGAAAAAAACGCGCTGCGCCTGGCCCTGGCCGCGCAGGGCGCCGGAGTGGCCATGGTGACCGTCCACGGCCGCACGCGCGAGCAGGGCTACACCGGTCTGGCCGAGTACGACACCGTCAAAGCGGTGAAGGCCGCGTTGACGATCCCGGTGGTGGCCAATGGCGATATCGACAGCCCGCAAAAGGCTGAGGCCGTGCTGGCCTTCACCGGCGCGGACGCGGTGATGATCGGCCGCGCTGCCCAAGGCCGGCCCTGGATATTTCAGGAAACCGCGCATTACCTCGCCACCGGCAAGATCCTGCCCACGCCCGCCGTGCTGCAGGCACGTGACTGGCTGATCGAACATCTGCATGACCACTACAGCCTGTACGGCGAGCTGACCGGCATGCGCACCGCCCGCAAGCACATCGGCTGGGCCGTGCGGGCCCTGCCCGGCGGCGAAGACTTCCGGCAGGTGATGAACCGACTGGACACCTCACAGGACCAAATCCGCGCGCTGAACGACTGGTTCGGCGCACTGGCTCAACACCACGAACGGCTGCCCTATCTGCACGACACGCAGGCCGCCAACGATGAATCGACGAGACAACCCGCATGACCCCAAAACCGATCGAGCAATGTGTGCGCGAAAACCTGGACGTTTACTTCCGTGATCTGGACGGCGAAGAACCGCATTCGATGCACGAGATGCTGATCGGCATGGTCGAAAAACCCCTGCTTGAAGTGGTGATGCGCGAAGCCCAGGGCAACCAGAGCAAGGCTGCCGAATGGCTGGGCATCAACCGCAACACGCTGCGCCGCAAGCTGACCGAACACAAGCTGCTGTGAACCAGTCCTCATTCCAGCGCAGGCTGGAATGACGGGCTGAGCGCCACGAGAAGACAACGAACACGAAACATAGGCCAACCATGACCCAACTCACCGCCCTCATCTCCGTCTCCGACAAAACTGGCATCGTCGAATTCGCGCAAAGCCTGCACGCGCTGAACGTGCGCCTGCTGTCCACCGGCGGCACGGCCAAGCTGTTGGCCGACGCCGGTCTGCCGGTCACCGAGGTGGCCCAGCACACCGGCTTTCCGGAGATGCTGGACGGCCGGGTCAAGACCCTGCACCCCACCATCCACGGCGGCCTGCTGGCTCGCCGCGACAGCGCTGAGCACATGGCTGCCATCGCCGCCCACGGCATCGCCACCATCGACATCCTGGCCGTCAACCTTTACCCGTTTGAAGCCACCGTCGCCAAGCCCGGCTGCACGCTCGAAGACGCGATCGAGAACATCGACATCGGTGGGCCGGCGATGGTTCGCTCGGCTGCGAAGAACTGGAAGGATGTCGGCGTCATCACCGATGCATCGCAATACGAAACGGTATTGGGCGAGTTGAAGTCGGCCGGCAAACTCACCGACAAAACGCGCTTTGCATTGTGCGTCGCAGCGTTCAATCGCATCAGCAATTACGACGGTGCGATCAGCGACTATCTCTCCAGCTTGCAGGAAGACGGGTCGCGTTCGCAGTTCCCGGCGCAGGCCAATGGCCGCTTCGTGAAACTGCAGGATTTGCGTTACGGCGAGAACTCGCATCAGCAAGCCGCGCTCTACCGCGACTTGAGTCCTGCACCCGGCTCGCTCGTCACGGCGAAGCAGTTGCAAGGCAAAGAGCTCTCGTACAACAACATCGCCGACGCCGACGCAGCGTGGGAATGCGTGAAGAGCTTCGATGAATGCGCCTGCGTGATCGTCAAGCACGCGAACCCGTGCGGTGTGGCCCTCGGCGCCGATGCGCACGAAGCCTATTCAAAGGCGCTGAAAACCGACTCGACGTCGGCGTTCGGCGGCATCATCGCTTTCA
>JBBQKT010000256.1:0-5254 GCA_038327205.1 Burkholderiales bacterium
AACAGGAAATAACACCATGTCTGGAAGCGGCTTTCACGTTCACGGCCCGCACGACCACGAGTTGGAACACGCGGCCAAGCACGAACCTGCCGGCCTGGCTGGTCAGTTGGCCGTCATCACCGCCGTGCTGGCCACGGTCGGTGCGATTTTTTCCTATATGGGTGGTGCGACGCAGGCCAACGCCGGCTTGCTGAAGAACGACGCCGCGATCAAGAAGACCGAGGCGGCCAACCAGTGGTCGTTCTACCAGGCCAAGAGCGGCAAGCAAAACTTGGCCGAACTGGCCGCCGTGCTGGTGGCCGAAGACAAACGGGCCAAGTACGTCGATGAGATCGAGCGCTACAAAAAGGAAAAAGCCGACATCAAGCTCGCCGCTGAAAAGCTGGAGGAAGAATCAAAAGCCTTCGACCACAAAAGCGAGGCGCAGATGCACCAGCATCACCGCTGGGCCCAGGCGACCACCGCCCTGCAGGTCTCCATCGCGCTGGCAGCGATTGCCCTGCTGACAAAGAAACCGTGGATGCGCGGAGCGACCTTGGTGGCGGGCGGCGTGGGCATCGTGCTGGGCGCGCTGGCCTGGTTCCATGTCTAACACCCCGCCCGTCATCCCTGCGAAGGCAGGGATCCAGCGCTCGTAGAGACGGTCATCCGCAGCGACTGGATTCCCGCCTGCGCGGGAATGACGGGCGAGATCGTACGCTGCCCTATTTCTCCATTCTGCAGAGCGCGTCCGCAGGGGCTCACCTCTAAAAATCCCGCCCGTCATCCCTGCGAAGGCAGGGATCCAGCACTCGTGGCGAACGACGCCTGCATCGACTGAATTCCCGCCTGCGCGGGCATGACGGGCCAGGTCACACCGCGCAGTATTTCTCCTGAATCGCCGTGTCGGCCAGCAAGTCTGCCGCCCGGCCGGTCAGCACCACCTGGCCCTGGTCAAGGATGTAGGCGCGGTCTGAAATCTTCAGCGCGCGCTCGACGTTTTGCTCCACCAGCAAAATGGTCGTCCCCTGGGCCTTCATCCGCGCAAACAGGGCAAACATCTCGTCCACCAGGATCGGCATGATGCCCTCGGACGGCTCGTCGAGCAGGATCATCTTGGGACGGGCCATCATCGCCCGGGCAATCGCCAGCATCTGCTGTTCACCGCCAGACATCGAGGTCGCATCCTGGCTCAGCCGCTCCTTCAGACGGGGGAAGATTTCGGCGATCTCGTCGATCATCTTCGCCTCGTCGCGGTGGTTCTTGCTGGCGATGATGCCCAGCTGCAGGTTCTCCCGCACGGTCAAGCCGGGCACGATGCGGCGCTCTTCGGGCACATAAGCCAAGCCATGATGAAAGCGGGTGTGGGCGGCCTCGGCCAGCAGCGGGGTACCGTTGAAAACCATGCTGCCGCTGCGCTTGGCGACCAGGCCCATCAGCGCCCGCAGGCTGGTGGTCTTGCCCGCGCCGTTGCGGCCCATCAGGGTGACGATCTCACCCGCCTTGACCTCGAAGGACACGTCCTGCACGACATGGCTGCGGTCGTACCAAGCATTCAATCCGTTGACTTCTAGCATCGCTCAGTGTTCACCCAGATAAACGCGCCGAACTTCGGCATTGCTGCGGATCTGCTCGGGCGTGCCCTCGGCCAGAAACTCGCCGTGGTGCAGCACGATCAGCCGGTCGCACAAACCCATCACCAGCTTCATCTTGTGCTCGACCAGGATGATGGTCCGCTCGGCCGACAGCGCCCGGATCAGGTCCATCATCACCGTCGTTTCCTCGGGTGACATGCCCGCCGTGGGCTCATCCATCAGCAACAGAGTCGGCTCACTGGCCAGGGCCATTGCGATCTCGAGCGCGCGTTGCTGGCCGTGGGCCAGATCGGCGGCGGTCTTGTCGCGCAAGTGGGCCAGGCCCACACGTTCAAGCAGCACATCGGCCTGCTCGATCAAGGCCGTCAGCCGGGCGCGTGGCTGGAGCAGTTCGAAACGCGTGCTGCGCATCTGTGCGGCCACGCGGACGTTTTCATGCGCCGACAGCTTCTTGAACACATTGGTGATCTGAAAACTCTTGGCAATGCCGATGCGGGCGAACTGATGCTGATCCAAACCGGTGATGTCGCGCCCGTTGAAGCGCACCTGGCCGCTGCTGGGCCTGAACGCCCCGCTGAGCAGGTTGAAGAAGGTCGACTTGCCCGCGCCGTTGGGACCGATGATGGCCGTCAACTCACCCGGTTGAAAGGCGACGCTGACGTTATTGAGCGCAACGAACTTGCCGAAGCGCATCGTCAGGCCTGTGGCTTCAAGAATGCTCATCGTGCCCGCTCCAAGCGCTGCAACCTCAGCAACAGCGTGCCCCAAATGCCCTTGGGCATGAAGAGCACAAAGCCCATGAAGATCAGCCCGACGACCGCCATCCAGTGGGTGGTGAAGGCCGTCGCCACGTCTTCGAGATACAGGAACACCGCCGCGCCGACAAAGGGGCCGAAGAAGGTGCCCATGCCGCCCAGCAAACACATCATCACCGCCTGACCCGACTGCAAATAGTGCAGCGAATCAATCGGTACGATGGACAGGTGGATGGCGCGCAAGGCCCCGGCCAGACCGCAGACCGCCGCCGACAGCACGAAGACCAGCAACTTGGCGCGGGCCACGTCGTAGCCGCAGGCGGCGGCACGCTTTTCGTTTTCACGGATCGCCTCGATGACCGCGCCAAACGGCGAGCTGAGCACCCGCGAGACGAACCACAGCGCGGCGACGACGAAGACCAGCAGCACGTAGTACTTGGTCGTCGGGTTGACCAGATCGAAGTGCCAGCCAAACAGATCGATGGCCGCCACATTGATGCCGCGCAGCCCGTTCTCGCCGCCGGTCCAGCGCTCGGCCTTGTAGAAGGCGTAATAGACGATCTGCCCCAGCGCCAGGGTCACCATCGAGAAGTAAATGCCGCGCGTGCGGATGGCCAGAAAGCCGATCAGCAGGCCCACCAGGGCCGAGGCCGCGACACCAATGCCAATCGCCACGATCCAGTTCAGGCCGAAGCTGACGATGGCGATGCCGCACAGATAGCTGCCCACGCCCAGAAAAGCCGCGTGGCCGAAGGACAGCAGGCCGGTGTAACCGAACAGCAGATTGAAGCCAACGGCGTAGAGGCCGAAGATCAGGATGTTGATGGCCAGCGCCTCGTAAGGCATCAGCAGCGGGAACACCAGCAGGGCCGCCGTGACGGCACCCACCCGATGCCTGGCAATGAAATTGAATGCGTCCCTCATGACATCAGCCCTGCCTTGCCGAAGAAGCCCTGTGGGCGTATGAGCAAGACCACCGCCATCAGCACAAAGATCGACAGCTCCGCCAGATCGGGCGCGAACAGCGAGGTCATGCTGTAGACCACCCCCACCAGCAAGCCCGCCAACACGGCACCCGGCAAGCTGCCCATGCCGCCGACGACGGTGACAACAAACGACTCGGCCAGCACGGTGATGCCCATCTCGGGGTTGACTGCCCGCGTCGGCGCTGCCAGCGCACCCGACAGGCCGGCAATCGCGGTACCGATGCCGAACACCAGCAGCCAAACTTTGGCGATGTCGATGCCCAGCACCTTGACGATTTCTGCGTCACGCGAACCGGCGCGGATGATCAGGCCGTAACGGGTTTTCTCGATGAACAGCCACAGGCCGAGCACCACCGCCGCCGTCGCGCCGATCAGGAACAGCCGATACAGCGGGAAGAAACCAAAGCCCAGATCGACCGCACCGCGCAGCGCCGCCGGCGTGGACGTGGCCACCCCTTCGATACCAAACAGCACCCGCATCGCCTCGACCATCACATAGCTGAGGCCAAAGGTCAGCAGCAGCGGATCGTCAATGCTGCGGCCATAGAGCCGCCGCACCAGGAAGCGCTCGGTCAGCAGGCCGATGGCGCCGACCGCCAGCGGCGTCAGCACCAAGCTGAACCAGAAGTTACCGGTCAGGCCAAGAAAATAGACGCCCAAAAAAGCGCCGACCATGAAGAACGCGCCATGCGCGAAATTCACCACGGTCAACATGCCGAAGATCAGCGACAGGCCCAGGGCCAGGAGCGCGTAAACGGCTCCCAGCGCGATGCCCGTCATCAGCTGCAAGGCCAGCAGCGATGGCGTGATGCCTTCCATGTCAGTTGTACCTTTCACGGGTACTGCACCCGCGACTCATGAAACTTGCGGGCCGAGCGCCGGGCCGCTCCCAAGCCGGCCCGCGTCGGCGATGTGCTTGCCGGTCGAGCCGGCTAGCATCGCCGTCCCCGCGGGGGACCGGCCAAGGTACACCTTGGACGAGGGGCTCCATATCAGGTGGAGATCTTGTGGCCCATCTCGTCGCAAGAGCGCAGATTGGCCTCGTTCGCGTTCTCGATGGCCAGCACATTGAAGACGTCGTATTTGTCCTTCATGTTCTTCGATTTGGACTCGACGATCACGACCGACTGCACCGACTGGTGGTCGCACTTGCGGTAGAACTGCTCGCCCTTGTACCAGTTGTACTTGAGCTGGCGCAGCGCGATGCTGACCGGAATCGAGTCGGTCGATTTGGCGTTCAGCACCGCCTGCAGCACGCTCTTCACACCGGCATAACCGAGGGCACCGTAATCGGACGGCACAGCACCGCCATTGGCCTTGCGGAACTTGTCGTTGAAGGCCTTGGCCGCCGGGATCTTGTCTTCCATGCCCCAGTAGTAAGACGTGCCGCCGAGGATGCCCTCGAAGGCCTCGGCACCGCCCGCCTGGCGCGAGGTGTAGAGCAGCACCGGGGCGATCACCTTGCAGCTTGCCTTGAGGCCAAAGTCGGTCACCTGCTTGGCGGAATTAACCAGGTCGCGGCCGAAATTGCACAGCACCAGCACATCGGGCTTGAGCGACTGGATGCGCGGCAGGAAGGACGAATAGTCGGCCACGCCCAGCGGGTGGCGAATATCGGCCAGGGTCTGCGCACCGAGCGGTGCGCCAGCACGCTGGAAGCCGCGCACCATTTCGTGGCCGTAGGCGTAATCGGCGGTCAGGTAAACGATCCTCTTGCCAAACTTGGGGAAGGCATAGCGGGCGACGGCACCGGCGGTGAGGTGCGGGTTCAGCGCCTCGTGGAAGGTGTAGAGGCTCCAGTCCTTGGCCTCATTGATGGCGTCGGACTGGCTGATCGAATTGAAGATGATCTTGCGTTCGCGGGCGACGGCGTTGATCGACAACTGGGTGGCCGCCGACAACGAGCCGACGATGAAGTTGACCTTGTCTTTTTCGATCA
>JBBQKT010000257.1:0-5226 GCA_038327205.1 Burkholderiales bacterium
TCGGCATGGGCATGGCGCTCGGTGGCGGTCTTCAGTACATCCGCGCGCAGCGGCTTCAGATGCGGCGCGCCATAGCCCAGCAAGCTGGCCAGATAGCCCAGGCTGGCAGCAGGCAGCGGCGCGTAGAGCTTGACGATCACGTCGAGCAGCGCCTCGGCCCGCAGGCGCTGGGCGGCGGGGCTGGGATCGACCGGCGGATGATCGACAGCCGCATAGACCCGCGTCCCAGCCTCACGCCGCAGCACGCGCAACAGGCCGCGGTAGTGCAGGCCATCGAGCAGATGGGTGCTGACGTTGGCGTCCTCGCCCCAGTAGCCGGTGGTGCGGCCGTGGTGGGCAAAGGCCGCCAACACGTCCTTGGAGCGGGTCTCGCGTCGGGGGCGGATAAAAGCCATCAGCTCCTCGGCGCGGGCCGTCGTTTCGGCATCCCATTCACGCTTGAAATTGCTGCGCGGGTGCAGCAAGGGCAGCATCGTGCGCGGCACGAAACCGTAGTTGACGAGGCAGTCTTCTTCGACCGCCAGCTTGGCGTAGCGCCGCTCCAGATCGCCCGCCAGATAGCCGCGCACCCGGTGCCGCAGGATCAGGTCTTGCGCCCGTGCCGGAGCCCGCAGCGGGTCGGCCTGGACGAAGCCGAGCTTGTTGATCGCGGCGGGCAGGGTGGTCGGCTTGAAGAGGCTGCGCGCGACGGCGTAGCGGCGCAAGTCGTCCAAGCTGATGCCCATGGCTGGCTCAGCGCTCGCCCAACGCCCCGTGCTGCGTCGTCGCGGTGCGGTCCTCGGCCGTGTCCATCTGCATCTCGAAGCTGAAGAAGCAGTTGCGGCCGCGGGCCTTGGCGTTGTAGAGCGCCTCGTCGGCACGCAAGAGCAGGCCTTCGACCGAGGTGCTGGCGTCGGGCACGCAGGTGGTGATGCCGCCGCTCATGGTGATGTACGGGGCGACTGGCGAATCGGGGTGGGGGATGTGGGTCAGCGCCAAGGTGCGCATCAGCGCGCGGGCATAGGTCATGGCACCGGCGCGCGGTGTGCCGGGCAGGATCAGCGCGAACTCTTCGCCGCCGTAGCGCGCTGCGCAGTCGCTCGGGCGGCGGCAGAGTTCGTGCAGCACCTGGGCCACGCGCTTCAGACAGGCATCGCCCTCAAGGTGACCCAGGGTGTCGTTGTAGCGCTTGAAGTGATCGACGTCGCAGAGCAGCAGGGTCAGCGGCTTGCCATCGCGGCGCGCTTGGTCCAGCGCCTGCTGAAGCCGCGCATCAAGCGCCCGCCGGTTCAGCAAACCAGTCAGCGCGTCCACATGGCTGAGCTGCTGCAACTGCGCGTTGGCCGCACGCAGTTCTTCCGACATCTGCACTAAGCGTAGCCGCATGCCCAGCAGCCGCTGCATGGCCCGCAGCTTGGCATGCAGGATCATCGGCGGGACGGGCTTGATGAGGTAATCGTCACCGCCGGCGTCGATGCCATGCCAGACGTCCTCGTCCTGGGCGTGGCTGGACAAGAAGATGATCGGCGTCCAGCCGCCCGGTTCGGCGGCACGCATCTGCTGCGCTGTCCAATAGCCATCATGGACGGGCATTTCAACGTCGAGCAGCACCACATCGGGTTTGTGGCGGATGAAAAGCTCCAGCGCCCATTCGCCGCTGTCGGCCTCAATCACCCGGTGGCCGGTGCGATCGAGTTCAGCCGCAATTGCCACCCGGGTGGCGTTCTGGTCGTCCACAACCAGAACGGTCAACGGGGCTGAGGTGTAAAAAACTTGCATCGAGACTTGAATGTAGGCGGTGAGCCTAGAGTGTGTCTGCCTTCAAGCGATCGATCGACCGATCATGGATGCGCGCCAACAACACCTGCGCCAGCATTGCGCCCAGCCAAGCCATGGCCATGTCTTTTTGGGTGTCCCAAGGATCGCCTTGCGCGCCTAAAAACTCGTCCGCGCCTTGGCCGATGCTGATCGCCACCACCCATTCGATCAGTTCGTAGATCGCACTGATCGCGAGGCAGCAGGCCGTCACCACGGTGAACAACCAGCCGCCGCGCTGCAGCCCCGTCTTGCGCAGCAACAGCTCCCGCGCCGCAATCGCCGGGATGAAGCCCTGCGCCAGATGGCCGATGCCGTCGTACGGGTTGCGCCCCATGTCAAACGCTTGCTGAATCCACGCGCCCAGCGGCACACGGGCGTAGCTGTAATGCCCGCCCAGCATCAGGATGCAGGCATGGACAAAGATCAGGCCGAGCAGCAGTGGCGTCAGCGGAAATTGCCGGTGCGTGAGCAGCAGCAGCGGCCAGACCACCAGCACCGGTGCGATTTCCATCCACCAGGTGGCGGCGTCAAACGCGCCGAAGCCGCTGAAGGCCAGCAGGGCGAGGTTGAGGGCGGCGAGGCTGTAGAGGAGGGTGGGGAAAGCTTGCGTGCGCATGGCGGCATTGTGGCCGTGCGCCCGTTCGGCGCTAGCCCGGCTTGCGCGCGTACATGTCCTTGTCTGCCTGCTTGATCAAGCTGTCGGCGTCCAGCCCGTCATCCGGGTAGATCGCCATGCCCAGGGCCGCGCCGAGGCCGGGTTCCTCAGGGGCGAGGGTGGCCAGCGCCTCCATCGGCAGCAGCAACTCGCGCTCCAGATGCGCGCGCACGGCTTCGGCGTCGCTGCGCCGCTCAACCGATTCGAGCAGGATGACGAATTCGTCGCCGGCGTAGCGGGCCACCATGTCGTGGCTGCGCACGCCGGCGCGCAGGCGCAGGCTCAGTTCACGCAGCACGGCGTCGCCAACGTCGTGGCCAAAGCGGTCGTTGATTTGCTTGAAGCGGTTGAAGTCGACAAAAAGCACGACAAACGGTCGTGGGTCGTCGCGGCGGCGTTGTTGCAGGATGCGGTCGTCGATGCGGCGCACGACGGCGGTGCGGTTCGACAGGCCGGTCAGTTGGTCGGTCAGCAGGCGCTTCTGCATCTCGGAAAAACTGCGCGCCAACTGGCCCAACTCGTCCTTGCGCTCCACATTCGGCAGCTCGTACAAATTGCCCTCGCCGACGCGCTGCGCCGCCTTGGCCAGCAGGCTCAGTTCGCGCGTCACGACGGTCAGCACGCCCAGCCCGATCAACACGACGACGACCGCCGCCAGCACCGCCAGCAGGGCGGTGTTGACCACATTGCGCTCGATTTCGGCCAAGAAGTCATGGCGCGGCACGGCCACCAAAATCAGCCAATCCAGCCCGGCGTCATCGCGCAGCCGGGCATAACCGAGTTGCACCAGGCTGCCGTCCTCGGCCTTGAACACGGTGGTGCGCGGTTGGTTGCCGACCAGGGTTTCATCCAGCTCGCGCACGGCCTTGTAGGCGGCGGCAACCAGCGGCTCCTGGCTCTCGGTGGCATTCAGCCGGCCCTGATCGCCGTTGCTCAGGGTCTTCAGGTGCGGGCCGCGCGAGACGCCGATCAAATTGCCATTGGGCTCCAGCACGATGGCCACGCCATTGGTGGACAGGGCCAGCTTGGAGAGGAAAGAGTTGACCTGCTTGAGCGACAGGTCGGTGGCCACCACACCTTCAAATTCGTTCGCCGCATTGTTGACCCGGCGGGCGCGCGTGGCCACCAGTTCCAGGGTCTTGAAATCGATGTAGATCGAGGTCCAGGTCGCCGCCACATCGCCTTGTGCCGCAGTGAACCATGGCCGCACCCGTGGGTCGTAGAGCTTGGACTCCGGCGCTGGCGCGCTCAGGGTGCCGGCGATGCCGGAAAAGTGATGGATGTTGCGGGGGCCTTTGCCCTCGGTGCGCAGGCGCAGTTCCGCCTCGCTGTCGCTGAAGCGCCAGAGGCCGAAGAAGTTGCCGTGGCGGTCGCCGTAATAGGCGTAGTTGTTCGGGTCGCGGTGGACCGACGTGGCCAACCAGAAGCGGGTGCGCAGCGCAGCAAGGTCCTTGCTGATCGCCACCGGGGCGGCCACGCCTTTGGGGAATGCCGCCTCCAGCACGGCGGCCGAACCGGAGACATGGCGATCCACCGCCTGCGCAATCCGGTTTACTGTCTCGACCAGCAGCTGGCCCGAGAGGTTGTCGACGATGTTGCGGCCGCTGCGATAGGACAGCAGGCCGATCACCAGCGCAATCAGCACCACCAAGAGCACATAGGGGACGGTCAGCAGCCGACGGAGGGGGAGTTTTGCTGGCAGATCCCAGATGCGCATGAGGAAAAAGGTGTTCGGTGAGATGTTGAAAGGGGCTGGACGCCGTTGCGGCGTCCAGCCCCTTGAGTGGGCGAACGAACCAGGCTTTACAGCCCGGCCGCTGCCCGCAGCGCTTGGACCTTGTGGTCTCCGCTCACATCGCTGCGCGATATGAGCTTCGCCCCAAAGTCCAAGACCCGCTTCGCGGGTGCCAGGCTTTACAGCCCGGCCGCTGCCCGCAGCGCTTGGACTTTGTCCGTTCTTTCCCAGGTGAACTCGGGCTCCTCGCGACCGAAGTGCCCGTAGGCCGCCGTCTTCGTGTAGATCGGCCGCAGCAGGTCGAGCATCTGGATGATGCCCTTGGGGCGCAGGTCGAACAGCTCGTTGACCAGGGCGGCGATTTTGTCGTCGCTGATGACGCCGGTGCCTTCGGTGTAGACCGTCACGTTCATCGGCTTGGCCACGCCGATGGCATAGGCGACCTGGATCTGGCACTGCCGAGCCAGACCGGCGGCAACGATGTTCTTGGCCACGTAGCGGGCGGCGTAGGCGGCGGAGCGGTCAACCTTGGTGGGGTCCTTGCCGCTGAAGGCGCCGCCGCCGTGCGGGCAGGCGCCGCCGTAGGTGTCGACGATGATCTTGCGCCCGGTCAGGCCGCAATCGCCCTGCGGGCCGCCGATGACGAAACGGCCGGTCGGGTTGACCAGGTAGCGGGTGTTTTGCAGCCATTCTTTCGGCAGCACCGGCTTGATGATTTCTTCGATCACCGCCTCGATGAAGGAGTCCTTCATCTTGTGCTGCGTTTCGCTCTGGTCGGGATGATGTTGGGTGGACAGCACGACGGTGTCGATGCTGTGCGGCTTGCCGTCGAGGTAGCGCATCGTGACCTGGCTTTTCGCGTCCGGGCGCAGGAACGGCAGCCGACCGTCTTTTCGCAACTGCGCCTGGCGCTCCACCAGTCGGTGCGCGTAGTGGATCGGCGCGGGCATCAGCTCGGGCGTCTCGTCGCATGCGTAGCCGAACATCAGGCCCTGGTCGCCGGCGCCGGTGTTGAGGTGGTCGTCGCTGGCGTGGTCCA
>JBBQKT010000258.1:0-5167 GCA_038327205.1 Burkholderiales bacterium
AACATCTCTTTGACGGCGTAAGTCATGTCAGCCCCTCGTCGAATGAAACCATTCGCCGATCCCCCGAGGGGATGCGGCCCGGCTTGGGGCGGCCCAGCGCTCGGACCTTGTCATACCGGAATCACCGGCCCTTCCACCGCCGCGCTGACGATGGCCCCGCAGCCGCGCGTTTCGTACATATCGACCCGGTCCAGCGACGGCAGCACCGCCCGCCCCTTGGCCAGTACCCAGGCCGCCAGGCTGGCCGTATCTCCATCGGGAAGATCGGCAATCTCGTACAGCGGCCGGTGATCAATTGCCTTGAAGATCGGGTCGAACAGCGTTTTCACATCGCCGAAATCGACCGTCCAGCCCATCACCGCATCGAGTGGCGCCTGCAGGTGCAGGCGCAGGGTGTAGGTGTGGCCGTGGATGCCGCGCAGCGGGCTGGCGTCGGGTGCGTGGTTCAGGCGGACCGCGCTGTCCAGGGTCAGCTCTTTCCAGATGCGGTAATTCGCACCGTCGAAGTTCGCGCCGCAGGAGCCGGTCTCGTAGACGGTGATCCAGCTTAAGGCGGGCAATTGCGGCTTCAGCCGCGCCCACAGCCAGCTTGAAATCACCTCGCTGGTCGGGTTTGCCAAGCCCTCGATGCTGTTCAGGCATTGGTAGTTCAGCAGCATCTGGAAGGGCGCCCATATCGCGTCCAGATGGTCGTAATCGATGCTGATGTCGTCGCGCTCGCCCAGGTCCTGGTTGGCGTGGATGATGACTTCGAAGCCGTGGCCGTGCATGCGGCCGCATTTGTGGCCGGCCGGCACATTCGGCAGTTGGTGCGCCGCCTGAAATCGATAGCGCCGCCAGACATGGGCAACGCCCTCGGCGTCCAGATCGACGCCCTCTTGCGCCGTGCTTTGTACCCCCACCTGCGCGATGCCCGGCACGCCGTCCGCCTGCAGACTGGCGCGCACCCAGCGGGCGATGTTCTCGTCGGTGGGCTGGGGCAGGGTGTCGTTGAGCAAGCTGTAGTCCAGCGGTGCCACAGCGGCTTCCAGGCGGCGCCGCAACGCTTCCACCTCACCGCCGGGGAACGGTGCCCAGCCGCTCGGCAGCGCGGCGCGCACGGTGACGAAATAGCCGTGACCATGCAGGCCGTGGCTGCGATGGCCCTCGGGCAGGGCCGGGATGCGGCAGGCGGATTCAAAGCCGCAGGAGGCGGAGAACAGAGTGGCGGTGGGCGTCTTCATGGAGGCCCAGAGTGTAGGTTCAGCACCTGAAGGCCTGAAAAAATTGCCACAGCGTTGCATGGCTTCATCGGGGCTACATCACCCGAGGGCTTGCCAAACTGCCCTCGACGGATGCACGCTTGTCGGCCGCCTCACCCGGAGACCTCACCACCATGGCCAGCAAAGTTTTTTCCGTCGCGTCCTGGAATGTCGAGCATTTCAAGAACGACAAGAGTCGAATCGCGCGTGTGGTTTCCTTCCTCAGTGCGCAAGCCCCCGATGTGTTCGGGCTTTACGAGGTTGAGGGCGCGGCGGTGTTTACCGAGCTGGTCCAACAAATGCCGGGCTACACCTTCCAGATCACCGAGGGAGAGCAAACACAGGAGATCCTCATCGGCATCAAAAAGGGGCTCACCGCCTTTATCACCCAGAAAACCGAATTTCGGTCCGGCACCACCCATATGCGCCCCGGTCAGCTGGTGACCATCAACAAGGGCGGCATCAACTACTGCCTGCTGTTCCTGCATCTGGCCAGCGGCCCCGACCCGCGTGGCATGGGTTTGCGTGACGACATGCTGGCCCGTGCGATGGAGTTCCGCCGCAACCTCGACGCAGCCGCCGGTGGCGCGGGCAAGGCGCATTACATCTTTCTGGGCGATCTCAACACCATGGGCTTCAACTACCCGATGGGCCGGGGTTTCGACGCTGCGGTGGAGCTGCAGAAATGGGACAAAGAAGCCGTCAAGACCCGCTTCCGCATGCGCCGCTTGGCCAAGACCCATGAGCTGAGCTGGAGCAACGGCAGCAGTTCATCGTTCCAGCCGGCCAACCTGGACCATGTTTTTGCCAGCAGCAATCTGGCCTTCAAATCCTTTCCAAAGCCCGCCGGCGGCCCGGCAGCGCAGGTCCAGGTGCGGGGCTGGGTGGACGCCGGCGATACCGCCGCCCAGGACGCTTGGATCCGCGATTTTTCGGATCATTCACTGCTTTACTTCGAGGTTCAGGCCTAGCCGCCATGCGCGGCAACGCCCGACCCCGCTGAGCGCATCAGCTCATCAAGGCGTAAGGCCCGCCGCGCGCCAGCGCCTGCTGATAGGCCGGGCGGGCATGGATGCGCTTCAGGAAATCGGTCACGCGAGGCTGCTTGGCAGCCGGCCCGCCGCGCGCTGAAGCGGCCTCCAGCGGAAAGCTCATCTGCACATCGGCCGCTGTGAACTCGTCACCCGCAAACCAAGCGCTCTTGCTCAGCTCCGCCTCGATGAAATTGAAATGCCGGTCGATGTTGGGCTGGATGAAGCTGCCCTTCACCTTGGCCGCAATGCCCTTGGCAATTGGCTTGACGAAGAAGGGCATTGGCCCCCGCTCGATGCGGTCAAAGATCAGCTTCATCAACAGCGGCGGCATCACCGACCCTTCCGCGTAATGCATCCAGTAGCGGTAGCGAAGCAAGGCGTTTTGATCTTCGGCGGCAGGCTTCAATCGGCCTTGGCCGTAGCGGTCCACCAGATATTCAAGAATCGCCCCCGATTCGGCCACCACCAGTTCGCCATCGGTCACCACCGGCGATTTGCCCAGCGGGTGCACGGCGGTCAGCTCGGGCGGCGCCAGCATCGTCGCCTTGTCCCGCTCGTAGAACTTGATCTCGTAGGGCAGGTTCAGCTCTTCGAGCAGCCACAGCACGCGTTGTGAGCGGGAGTTGTTGAGGTGGTGGACGGTGAGGGCGATGATGGGCTCCTGGGCGGTGGGTTGAGGTGCTTAGCCTAGCGCTTGATATTGTCAAGTGCCGAGCAGACGTCAATCGGGTCATCAACCGGACCGAGCATAGGGGCGTCTCGGGTTTCAGCTGTTCGGCCTCTTAAAGTCGGGGCTGGACAACTATGCGCCCCTGGCGTATGGTGCGGCCATTCTCACGGTCGTGGAAACACTGCTCTTTCAACGTCAATGGCCGGTCTACTGGCGCGAGGAAGAGCGCGGCGAATTCGCCGCCTACATCGCTGAGCACCCCAGTGCCGGCGTTGTCGTGCCCGAATCCGGCGGCATTCGAAAAGTACGATGGGGCCGAGCAGGTTCGGGCAAGTCGGGTGGCGTGCGAGTGATCTACTTCACCCGTACCGCTGAGGGCGAAGTTGTTTTGCTGACGTTGTATGCGAAAGCCAAAACGGACAACCTCTCTGGCCCAAAACTGAAGGAAATTCGCCATGCCCTCGAAGAATGAACCGATGACCGATGCGGCACTGACCGCTTATGAAGCCAAACGCGATCTTGCCGCTGAGCTGTTGCAGTCCGTGCGTGAAATGAAAGCTGGAAAAGTCATCGTTGTATCGTCGCCAGTTATTGAGGCGCGCAACAAAACCGGGCTTTCACAATCGCAGTTTGCCGCGCTGATGGGCGTCTCAGTTCGGACCTTGCAGGGCTGGGAGCAAGGGCGCAAACAGCCAAGCGGCGCCGCACGCACTCTGTTGGCCATCGCCAGTTCCAATCCGAAGGCCTTGTTGGCGGTTGTGGGCAGGTAGAGCGGGCGAGCAAGAGGTCAAACTGGTCGGTCGGGTCGTGAAGCGGCTTTCCATCGCGTCAAACGAGCATGATTTTCTTCGTCGCTGAGTCTGTTGTTCGTTGACGGAACGGAGGGCGAAGTTAAAGCGCGGGAACGAGGAGCCGATGGCTTCATCAGAGGCGACCTTGCCGCATCGGCACTGCGGACTTGGGAAGGGAAAAGTGTCCCGCTCCGCCGCAGGCGTTACCCGCTCACTCAGCGCCTTCCACCCCGGTTGTGCCTCACCATCGCCAGCGGCTTCTTGCCCTTCAGATGACGCTCGATCCCGTCGTTGAGCCGCCCACGCAAATCGACCACCTCGGCCAGATGGCCGTAGATGCCGGGGAAGCGCAGGTCCAGCCAGAGCCACAGGGTGCAGGAGCGCAGGGCCTGTTCCATCCGGTCGAGCCGACTGTGCTCATCGACATCCTGCAAAAACCAGGGCGAGCCGACGCTGCCGTTTAGCGCGTGGCGGTTGGTCCAGTCGAGAAACTCCTGAATTTGCGATTCGGTGCGGGTATCGACCGGCGCCTGGGCGTAAATAAAGCGCTGTTTCAGCGGCAGCGTGCCGGCGCTGCGGTCGAGTTTTTCGGCCAGATCGAGCATTTGCTCCAGCTCGGCCACTTCGAAGTGCGCGTTGTCCAGCCGCAGTTGGTCCATGAACACATCAAGCACCGCCCGCAACTTGGTCAGCCCCAGGCGCGATGAGATGGTGTCGATGTGCCAGCCGTTCGGCGCCACGGCGGCCTTGAATTCGCGCGGGGCGCGGGGCTGTTTGGGCAGCAGTTCTTTCAGCACGCGGGCGGCAGTCGGCTCGGCCTCACGCAGCACGCCGACAAAGCCTTCGTCATGCATGCCGTAGCGGCCGGCGCGGCCGGCAATCTGGTGCACTTCGGAGACGGTCAGTTCGCGGTCGCCCTGGCCGTCGAACTTGCTCATGGTGCTGAACAGCACGCGGCGGATCGGCAGGTTCAGGCCCATGCCGATGGCATCGGTGGCCACCAGAATATGCGTTGCGCCGTGGGCAAAGCGCTCGGCCTCGCGACGCCGCACCTCGGGCGGCAGGGCACCGTAGATCACGCTGACCGGGTGGCCGGCGGCGGCGATCTGGTCGCGCAGCATCAGCACCTCGCGGCGGCTGAAGGCAACCACCGCGTCGCCGTGCTTCAAGGCCGCGATCGGCACCGGCGCGGGCAGCAACTGCACCTCCTGCTTGCGCTCGAAATGCCGCACCGTGCAACGTTCGCCGCACAGGCCCAGCAGGTTCTCGATCGCCGGCACGGCGTAGGCTGAGCAAATGATGATCACCTCGTTGGCCGGCACGGCGACGATGGCCTGCGTCCAGGCCCAGCCGCGGTACAGATCGAACAGCATCTGCGCCTCGTCGATCACGGCCACGTCGATCGGCTTGCTGGTGCTGACCATCTCGATG
>JBBQKT010000259.1:0-5167 GCA_038327205.1 Burkholderiales bacterium
CGTTGCCCTCGATCACCTTGAGCCTGGGGTCGGCGCGCAACTTGGCCACATCCTGCGTGGGCAGGTCGGTCAGCAGGTCGATGTCGCCGGACAAGAGGGCGGCGACCCGCGTGGCGTCCGACTTGATCGGCAGGTAGGTGACCTCGGTGACATTGCCGCGTGGCTTGTCCCACCAGTCCTTGTTGGCCACCATGGTGACACGCTGGTCGGGCTGCCAGCCGGTGATCTTGTACGGCCCCGTGCCCATCGCGTTGCGCGAGGCAAAGGTGTCGTCCCGGGCCTTGTAATCCTGCGTGTTGGTGGTCTTGTTCTTCTCCGCCCAGGCCTTGCTCATGATGCGGAAATAGACGAGGTTGCGCAGCAGCACCGGGTTCGGCCCTTCGAGCAGCAAATCGACCGTGTTCTCGTCGATTTTCTTGACCTCCTTGATGCCCGACACATAGATGGCCATATTGGCCTGTGGCTGGCGTGTGCGGCCCAGCGAGAAGACCACGTCGTCAGCGGTGAAGGGCGTACCGTCGTGAAACTTGACACCTTGGCGCAAGTCGAACCGCACCTGCGTCGGCGTGATGTAGCGCCAGCGCGTGGCCAGCGAGGGTTCAACCTGGAACTTCTCGGTGTAGCGCGTCAAGCCCTCGTAGGCGTAGCTGGTGATGGTGTTGGTGGCCGAGTGGTTCTGCGAATGTGGGTCTAGGGTCAGGATGTCGTTCTGCGCTGACCAGCGCAGCGAGGCTGCCTCGGCGTTCAGGCTGAGCAGGGCTGCGAGCGACAGTGCGGCGATTTTGTGAAGAGTCATGGCTGGTCCTCCTTACTTGATAGTGGTGAAGCGCGCTTCTGGCCGGTCGCTGGAGCGATGGATGGTTTCCACATTGCGCTTCATCGCCCAGGGGCGGATTTGGTGATGCAGCGGCACGAACAGGTACTCGTCGCGCACCCGCAGCAGCGCCTCGCGGATCAGCGCATCGCGCTTCACCACATCGGTCTCGAACTTCATCGCGTCGATCAGCTGGTCGAGCTTGGGATCGCTGACCTTGGCGAAGTTGAAGCTGCCGTCGGCGCCGCTGCTCTTGGTGCGCGCCACCGCCTGCAAGGCATAAAGCGCGTCCTGCGTCGACACGCCCCAGCCCAGCATGTACAGCGGCGCTTCGAAGCGCTGAAAGGTCTGGCTGTGCTGCGACATCGGCTGAGAGATCAGGCGCGCGGTGATGCCCACCTTGGCCCACATCGCGATCACCGCCTTGCAGATTTCTTCGTCGTTGACGTAGCGGTTGTTCGGGCAGTTCAGCGGCACCTCGAAGCCTTGTGGATAACCGGCGTCGGCCAGCAACTTCCTGGCCTTGTCGTAATCGACCTTGAGGGGCTGGTCGATGTCCGGCGTGTTGCCGTGAACGCCCGGTGCCACCATGATGGCGGCGGGTATCGACAGGCCGCGCATGATGGTGCGCTGGATCGTCTGGCGATCAATGGCGAGGTTCATGGCCTCCCGCACGCGCTTGTCCTTGAACGGATTTTTTCCCTTCACATTGGAGCCGCGCAATTCGTCGCTGCCTTCATCCATCGCAAAGAAGATGGTGCGCGTCTCGTTGCCTTCGAGCACCTTCAGCTTGGGGTCGGACTTGAGCTTGGCCACGTCCTGGGTCGGCATGTCGGTCAGCAGATCGACGTCACCGGACAGCAGGGCCGCGACGCGGGTCGGTGCCGACTTGATCGGCAAATAGCTCACCTCGGTGACATTGCTCTTGGTCGTGTCCCACCAGTCCTTGTTGATCACCATCGTGATCTTCTCGTCGGGCTGCCAGCCGGTGATCTTGTAGGGCCCGGTGCCCATCACATTGCGCGAGGCGAAGTTGTCTTCCTTGGCCTTGTAGTCCTGCACATTGAGCGACTTGTTCTTCTCGGCCCAGGCGCGGCTCATGATGCGGAAATCAACCAGATTGCGCAGCAGGATGGGGCTGGGCGCCTCCAGCAGCAGGTCGATGGTCAGGTCGTCGATCTTCTTGATCTCCTTGATGCCGGAGACATAGATCTGCATCGTGCCCTGGGGCTGGCGGACGCGGTTGAACGAAAAGATCACATCGTCGGCAGTGAGGGGCGTGCCGTCGTGGAACTTGACGCCCTTGCGAAGCTCAAAACGCACCTGCGTTGGGCTGGTGTAAGTCCATTTGGTGGCGAGCGCCGGTTCAATTTCGAACTTGGCGTTGTAGCGCGTCAGGCCTTCGTAGGCGTGCTGAAGGATGGCGCTGGTCGTCGCGTGATCTTGCGAATGCGGATCCAGGGTCAACACATCGTTCTGTGCGGCCCAACGTAGAGGTAACGCTTGGGCGGACAAGGCAATTGCGAGCAGGGCAGCGGAGAGCGGCAAACGAAGTTTCTTCATCAATCAAGACTCCTGACGGTGAGGGTTCGGGCGATGCTAGCAGGGTGGCTCATCTGGGCGACTGCTGGTTTGCCCAGGTGAGGCTTGCAAGCTGGAATCGCAGCCAATGCCGGCTGCTATCCAGCGGGCGCTGAGGCGAGAGACCAGGCGGCCGATCCACCTGGACGCCGCGCCATCACCCCGCCAGCCGATGATTTGTAGCGGTGCAATAAGCATGCCGCAGACATAGCGACTGCCCTCGCTCGACCATTGCACCGCCCGGCAAGCGCCGTGCCGGCGGCCGCTGACCAGCATGCCGACGGGGCAGGGCTCGGCCAAGCAGCAGATGCCGCAGCCGTTGCAAGGCTGGCCCTCAGAGGGTTTGGGTGGCGCGTCCGGGTGAATTTGAATGACGCGCACCCGAATCTCCAGTCAGTTGGGGACTTTGCCCGGACACAAGTCAGCCCCTGCGGGCTGAGTTGTGCCTGGCGAAGGACTGCCCGCCTGCAAGCGGGCAGGCAGAGCTACTCGCGTTGATCTCGACCCGGCTCGGGCGATCTGTCCCGTAAATCATCAGTTTTTAACACCCAACTCCCGCAGCCGTTCTTCCAGATAGCTGTGTGCCGTGTAGCGATCCGACAGCACCACGTCGTTGCGCGGATGCAGGAACAGCGGCAGCGAGACGCGGCTCTTCTTGGCGCCTTCGCCGGTTGGATTCACCACGCGGTGTTGGGTCGACGGGTAATAGCCTTGCGAGGCTTCTTGCAGCATGTCGCCGATATTGATCGTCAGCGTGCCGAAGTCGCAGGGCACGTCATGCCAAGCGCCGTCCTTGCCCAGCACCTGCAGTCCCGGCTCGTTGGCAGCGGGCAGGATGGTGAGCAGGTTGATGTCGCCATGCGCGGCAGCACGGATTGAGCCGGCGGGCTCGTTGCCGGTCAGCGGCGGGTAGCGAAGCACGCGCAAGAGCGTGTGGGTGCTGCCGCGGATCATGTTGGACAGCGGCTCGCGGTACAACTTTGCAATCTCGGGCGGCGAGAACTGCTCGACCCAGCCGAGCAGTTCTTCGGCCAGCGCATTGGCCTGCGCGTAATAGGCATCCGCGTCCGCCTTCAGTGCAGCCGGTATGCGGCCCCAGGGGTAGACATGGAAATATTCCTTGATGTCCTTTTGCGTCGAACCCTTGGCGGTTTCGGAAATCGCCGTGGAGAAGTAGCCGTCCTGCGTTTCCTTGGAGAAGGCAAATTGATGCTTTTCCTCGGAATTGAAGAAGGCCAGCCACCTCGCATAGATGTTCTCGACCAGGGCCTGCTGGATCGGGTGGTTCGTCAACACGCCGAAGCCGGTCTCGTGCAGCGACTGGGTGAACTTCTGCGCCGCATCGGGCGCGCGGTAGTCAACAACTTGAACTTGCATTGAAACTCCTCGCTGGTCCCGCTCAGACCAGGCAAAGACGGGGTCTGTTTGGGCAGCTTTTCGAGGCCACGAGTCTAGCGCCACCGGTGTTAAAGTTCGCGCCGTGACAAGTCCAGTCCTTCCCGTCCCTTTTGTTGGCAACAGCGAAGGTGGGTCGCAATCCGCAAACCGGTCGAGCCGCGTCGCGGAAGGTTTATCAACCAGCCAAATCCCTGGAAGCCGGGGCTAGAGGTCAGCGAAATGATGCAGCAATACCAAGCGAACAGCTATTTGTTCGGGGGCAATGCGCCCTATGTCGAAGAGATGTACGAGGCCTACCTCGACAACCCGGGATCCGTGCCCGACAACTGGCGTTCGTACTTCGACGCCCTGCAGCACGTGCCCGCCACCGACGGCAGCGATGCCCGCGATGTGGCCCATGCGCCCGTCGTTGAATCGTTCGCCCAGCGTGCCAAGGCCAATGCCTTTGGCAACAAGGCGTCAGGTGCCGATCTGGCCATTGCTCGCAAGCAGGTTCACGTTCAGTCGTTGATCGCGGCCTACCGCAATGTCGGTTCGCGCTGGGCCGATCTGGATCCGCTCAAGCGCACCGAGCGCCCCAAGATTCCCGAGCTGGAGCCTGCGTTCTACGATCTGAGCGAGTCCGATATGGACATCCTGTTCAGCGCCACGAACACCTATTTCTCCAAAGACGAGCACATGACCTTGCGGGCCATCGTGCAGGCCCTGCGTGAAACCTATTGCGGCTCCATCGGCGCCGAGTACATGCACACCACCGACCAGAGCGAGAAGCGCTGGTGGCAGGAGCGGCTGGAAGCCATGCGTTCCAAGCCCAGCTTCTCGCCCGAGAAGAAAAAGCACATCCTCGAACGCCTCACCGCCTCCGAAGGCCTGGAGCGCTATCTGCACACCAAGTACGTCGGCCAGAAGCGTTTCTCGCTCGAAGGCAGCGAGAGCTTCATCGCCTCGATGGACGAGCTGGTACAGCGCGGCGGCGAAAAAGGCGTGCAGGAGATCGTCATCGGCATGGCCCACCGCGGCCGGCTGAACGTGCTGGTCAACATCTTGGGCAAGATGCCCAAGGACTTGTTCGCCGAGTTCGAGCACAAGGCCCCCGAAGACTTGCCTTCGGGTGACGTGAAGTACCACCAGGGCTTCTCCAGCGACGTGACCAGCGCCGGCGGACCGGTTCACCTGAGCCTGGCTTTCAATCCGTCGCATCTGGAGATCGTCAACCCGGTGGTCGAAGGTTCGGTCAAGGCGCGGATGGACCGGCGCGGCGACACCGAAGGCTCGCAAGTGCTGCCGGTGCTGGTGCACGGCGACGCCGCCTTTGCCGGCCAGGGCGTGGTGATGGAGACGCTGGCGCTGGCCGAGACCCGTGGGTATTCCACC
>JBBQKT010000260.1:0-5166 GCA_038327205.1 Burkholderiales bacterium
TCGACACTGGGCCGCTCGCCGGTGGCCTCGCGCATCACATCGCAGATGGCGTCCTTGATGCGCAGGGTGGTGAAGTTGAGGCTTTGCAGCGGCGAGCGCTGGGCCACGATGTCGACCCGGATCGTGTGGGCCGGGGTGATCCACTCGGTCCAGTCGATCTTGCGGGCCAGAGTGTAGAGATCGTCCTCATGGCGGTACGGCCCGTCGATCAGCTCGATCAGCACGCGCTGGGCCAGCCGGCTCTCTAAATTGAGCTTCATCACCCCATCGGCATCGCTTTTGACCGACACCCCGCCGCGCAAGGCTTCGGTGTGGCACTTGGGCACGATGGCGCGAACCTCGGCCTCCAGCCAGGGCTCAACGCCGCTGGCGCAGGACAGAAAAAGGTGGAGTTTGGCGAGATCGGGCATGGGGCGGGTTCAACTGGCGAAGCCGCGATTGTCCCACCGGCTTTTTCAGCGCAGGCGCTTCACCCGCGGCGAGCGCTTGGCGCCGTCCACTTCCAGGTAAAACGCACCGAACATGCCACGCCGGATCGTCACCTTGGGGCTGCGCAGCGCGTAAGAGGCGTTGCTGTCGTCGTCCACCTGCCAGGCTTGGCCGTTGGCCAGCCGGAAGATGGTGCGCGATTCCCAGCCTTCAAAATCGCCGAGGAGCTGGCTTTCAATCTGGCCCAGCGCGGCGGCGGGCGCTTTGCCTTCTAGGCCGAATTGGGCAGCGGGAGACGCCGTGGCTGGGGCAGCCACCGCTTCGGGTGCCACAGCCACGGCCACGGCAGCAGTGGCCGTCACCGGGACAAGCGGCGCAGCGACGTTTGCAATGACGGGTGCAATGACCGGCAAAGCCGTCGCCACAGGAACCGCCACCGCCGTCTTTCCAGCCACCGCAGGCAGCTTGATCGCGTCATAGCAACTCAGCCGTGCCGCCGCCTCGTTGAGTGCCCGGCAGCGCTGCATGGCGCCCAGATCCTGCGCCTTGGCCAGCAGCGGGCTGGTCGACAGCGCCACGCCCATCGTCAAGATCAAAGCTTTCATCGCGTGTTTTCCTTCAACATTCATTCACATCGTCTTGCGCAGATTGGCGGGCGCGATTTTCAGTGCTTCGCGGTATTTGGCCACCGTGCGGCGCGCCACCTGAATGCCCTGCTCTTCGAGCATGCTCGACAGCGCGCTGTCCGACAGCGGTTTGCCCAGGTCTTCGGCAGCAACGAACTGCTTGATGAGGGCGCGCACCGCCGTGCTTGAGGCATTGCCGCCCGCATCGGTGTTGAGCCCAGAACCAAAGAAGTATTTCAACTCAAACGTGCCGAAGGTGGTGGCCATGTATTTGGCCGTCGTCACCCGGGAGATGGTCGATTCGTGCAGGCCCAGCTCATCGGCAATTTCGCGCAGCACGAGCGGCTTCATGGCCAGCTCGCCATGGGTGAAAAAGCCTTTTTGTCGCTCGACGATGGCCTGCGAGACCCGCAGGATCGTGTCAAAGCGTTGCTGGATGTTCTTGATGAACCAGCGCGCCTCCTGCAATTGGCCGCCCAGGGGGCTGTTGCTGATGCCGCCGCGGGTGGCGCGCAGGGCGTTGGCATACAGCTCGTTGATGCGCAGCTTGGGCGCCACCTCGGGGTTGAGCATCACCCGCAGTTCGCGCCCCACCTTGCGCACGATCACGTCCGGTATCACCACCTGGGCTTGCCCGCGTGCAAAGCCGCGGCCGGGCTTGGGCTCCAGCCCGCAGATCAAGGTTTGCGCATCGCGCAGCACGTGCTCGGGTGCATGGGTCAACGCACACAGCCGCTTGATGTCGCGCTTGGCCAGCAGTTCCAGGTGGTGTTGGCTGACCGTGATGGCCGCCGCCTGCGCAGGGCAGGGCGTCATTTCGCGCAGTTGCAGCACCAGGCATTCGGACAGATCACGCGCGCCGACGCCGGTTGGGTCCATGTGTTGCAGCCAGCGCAGGGCGATGCGCAGATGGTCGAGCAGGTCTTCGCGGCTTTCTTCGTCATCGGGCAGCAAGCCCAGCGCAATGTCTTCGAGCGCGTCGTCCAGATAGCCGTCTTCGTTCAGCGATTCGATCAGCACGCGCAAGGCCATGCGGTCTGTCTCGCTCAAGCCCATGCCGGCGAGCTGCGCGTAGAGATGCTCTTGCAAGCTGACCTCGGCGGTGTCCTGGCTGCTGCGTTCGCCGTCGTCGTCGCCACTGCCGCTGTTGCTGCTGCTTGAAGCGCTGGGCAGCTCGCGGATGCCGTCAAAGTCTTCGCGCTCGGTGCCGTTTTCCCAGTCGTCGCGCTCGGTCGTGCCGAAGTCTTCGGCCTTGATCTCGGGCGTCATTTCGGCGTCGGTGCCGCCGCCCAGTTCACCGTCCGCGCCGCTGTCTTCGCCAGCGCTTGCCGCCTGCCGCAGTTCGGCCAGCTCGGGTGTGGCGACGGAGAAATCTTCCTCAGGCTCCAGCAGCGGGTTTGTCGCCAGCATTTGCTCGACTTCCTGGTTCAGCTCCAGCGTGGAGAGCTGCAGCAGCCGGATCGATTGCTGCAACTGGGGCGTCAGCGCCAGGTGCTGACTGAGGCGTACTTGCAGCGACTGCTTCATCCCGCCTACATCCGGAAGTTTTCGCCGAGGTACACCTTGCGTACATCAGCGTTGTCGACAATGTCCTGCGGCACGCCCTCGGCCAGCACGGCACCCTCGCTGATGATGTAGGCGCGGTCGCAGATGCCCAGGGTCTCGCGGACATTGTGGTCGGTGATCAGCACGCCGATGCCGCGGCTCTTGAGGAAGCCGATGATGCGTTGAATCTCCAGCACGGCGATCGGATCGACACCCGCAAAGGGTTCGTCCAGCAGGATGAAACGCGGCTGGGTGGCCAGGGCCCGAGCGATCTCGACGCGGCGGCGCTCGCCGCCGGACAGGGCTGGGGCGGGGCTGTCGCGCAGCTTGTCGATGCTCAGATCGTGCAACAAGCCGTTCAGCAACTCGTCAATATGCTTCTTGGGCCAGGCGCGGCCGTTGGCGTCCTGCTGCAGCTCCAGCACCGCGCGGATGTTTTCTTCGACGGTGAGCTTGCGAAAGATCGACGCCTCTTGCGGCAGATAGCTCAGGCCCAGCCGCGCGCGCTGGTGGATGGGCAGGCGCTGCACGGCCTGCCCGTCAATGCGGATCTCGCCTGCATCGACCCGGACCAGGCCGACGATCATGTAAAAGCTGGTCGTCTTGCCCGCGCCGTTGGGCCCCAAGAGACCGACGACTTCGCCGCTGTTGACGCTCAGATGAACGTTTTTGACCACCTTGCGCACGCCATAGCTCTTGGCCAGCCCTTCGGCTTCAAGTCGGCTCGGGGCGGGGTGGGCTAAAGGGGTTGCGCTGGCCGTCATGAGGGCTTGCGCGGCTGCAAGGTCAGACTTGGTTGCAGCGCCGGCGCCGGTGTTGCTGTTGGTGTTGCAGTTGGTGTTGCAGTTGACGCTGCCGGGGTTGCGGGCTTGGCCTCGGCCGCCGGGTTACTGGGCATCATCACCATGCGCACCCGGCCGGTCGGTTGTGGCGAGGCCGGCCCGCCGTCCACCGTGAATACCTCGGAGCGGTTGTCGAACACGATGACCGCCCCGGTCACCTCGGTGGCCACTTGGGTGCCCTGGGTGCGGCGGACGACAGCATTGCCGACAAAGCGCACCGTGTCGGCGCGGGTGTCGTACTCCACCTGGTCGGCCGAGCCGTCAATCGCCTCGCCCGGCACGTCGCGGGCCTGGCGGAAGCTGACCTGCTTGCCGGTCTGGCCGCTGGCGTAGGCCTGAAAGTAGCCGTCGCTGGTTTCGCGCACGTCGACTTTTTCGGCCCTGAGCAGCATCGTGCCCTTGCTGAGCACCACATCGCCATTGAATTCGGTGCTCTGCTTGACCAGGTCAATGGTGCCGCCCTGATTGGCAGCGATGACCAATTTTTTCAGCCGATCCGCTTTTTCTGCCTGCGCCGGAGTGACGCAGACAGCGGCGCTAAGCCCTGCGAGCAGGAGCAGGCTGAAGGTCGACGGCAGGAGGCGGAATGTAATGGTAGGCATGGCGGCACAGTTCTTGCAGGCCATTCTAGCCCGCGAAACCTGCTGCCACGCTGACATCAGCCCTTGGTGCGAACCAGCTTGATCAAATGATCAGCCACCGCCACGGCCTGCTGGCCCAGGGCGATTTCGGATTGGCCGCGTTGGCCGGCTTGCGAGGGCGAGGTCAGGAACTTGCCGCCGACGCCCAGCGCAGGCACGCCGTCGATGCGGAAGTTCTCGCTCATCTTGGTTGCCTGCAGACACTTGCTCTGCACGCCGAAGGAGTTGAACGCGTCCTTGAACTTGGCCTTGTCGATGCCCAACTTGCCGACCAGATTGGTGATCGACGCTTCGTCGGACAGATCAAGCCGGTCGCGGTGGAAGGCGTTGAAGATGGCGGTGTGAACCTCGGCCTCTTTGCCCATGGCTTCGAGCGCGAAGAACATCTTCTGGTGCAGCTTGATCATCGCGTTGAAGCCCACATGGACGCGGCGGAAACTCACGTCGGCGGGCAGGCCCTTGACCCAGGCTTCCAGCACCGGGTCGAACACAAAGCAGTGCGGGCAGCCGTACCAGAAGAACTCGACCACCTCGATCTTGCCGGGTGTCGTCGGCAAGGCCTGGGACAGGCGGGTGAATTGTTTGGCCTCGATGGGCGCGCCCTGGGCCAGTGCCAGGCCAGGCAGCGCCGAAGCCGCCACCAGATAAGAAAAATCACGACGTTTCAGCAACATGGGAATCAGTCCTGGTTCAAGTCAGTCAATCAATCAATCAGCGCTGCACGCGCACGAGGTTGGCTTCGATGCCGACGGCTTCTATCTTTCTTTGAACGCTCTCGGCCTCGTCTCGGTTGTCAAGCGGCCCCAAACGTACCCGAAATACCGTGCGGCCTGCTTGCTCGCGTTCCAAGACCTTGGCGGCAAAACCCTGCAGGGCGAGCCTGGCTCGTTGCTGTTCGGCGTCGTCGGCCTTGGTGTAGGCACCGGCCTGCACAAAGTAAAGATACGGGTCGGCGGCCGCAGCGGCGGCGACTGCCGCGCTGGCTGCCGTCAGCCTGGGTTCGGGCTTTTTATCCGCAACGGGCTTTTCGGGCTTGGGCGCGGGAGGCACGGCTGAGGCCGGAGTCGGGGCAACGAAAGGCGC
>JBBQKT010000261.1:0-5153 GCA_038327205.1 Burkholderiales bacterium
GGTGTCGGTCAGCCCGATTTATGCCAGCTTCGATGCCGACGAGCAGGTGATCTCGCGCGCCCTGGGTGAACGCAAGCATCTCGACCGCATCCCCGTGCAAATGGGCACTCTTGCGTTGGACGGCACGCCGCTGGAAGGCCGGCTGCAACTGATCGACAACCAGGTCAATGCCAAGAGCGGCACGGTGCGGGTGCGCGCGGTGTTCGACAACAAGGACGGCAGCCTGATGCCGGGCCAGTTCGCGAAGCTGAGGATGGGGCAGTCGACCAAGACCGCCGCCCTGTTGATCAACGAGCGTGCCGTCGGTACCGACCAGAGCAAGCGCTTCGTGATCGTCGTCGGCGCGAACAACAAGGCCGAGTACCGCGAGGTCAAGCTGGGTGCGGCAACCAACGGCCTGCGCATCGTCACCGAAGGGATCAAGCCGGGCGAGCGCATCGTCGTCAATGGCCTGCAGCGCGTGCGGCCGGGCTCACTGCTCGCGCCGACCTCGGTGGCGATGGACGCCAAGCCGGAAGTTCAGGCCAAGGCCAAGACTGTTGAAAAGAGCTAAGTCCTCATCATGAATCTGTCTAAATTTTTCATCGACCGGCCGATCTTTGCCGGCGTGATCTCGGTGCTGATGGTGCTGGCCGGCTTGATTGCCGTCCGCGATCTGCCGATTTCCGAATACCCCGAGGTCGTGCCGCCGTCCGTCGTCGTCCGCGCCCAATACCCCGGCGCCAATCCCAAGGTGATCGCCGAAACGGTGGCCACGCCCCTGGAAGAGGCGCTCAACGGCGTCGAAGGCATGCTCTATATGGGCAGCCAGGCCACCACCGACGGCTTGATGACTCTGACCGTCACCTTCAAGCTGGGCACCGACCCCGACAAGGCGCAGCAACTGGTGCAAAACCGCGTCTCGCAGGCCGAGCCGCGCCTGCCGGAAGAGGTCAAGCGCCTGGGCGTGACGACGATCAAGAGCTCGCCCGACCTGACCATGGTCGTGCACTTGCTGTCGCCATCCGGCCGCTACGACATGACCTATTTGCGCAATTACGCGCTGCTCAACGTCAAGGACCGGCTGGCGCGCTTGCGTGGCGTCGGTGATGTGCAGTTGTTCGGCTCGGGCGACTACGCAATGCGCATCTGGCTCGACCCGCAAAAGGTCGCACAACATGGGCTGTCCGCTGGCGACGTTGTTGCCGCCATCCGCAGCCAGAACATCCAGGCTGCGGCCGGTGTCGTCGGCGCATCGCCGGGCCTGCCCGGCATCGACACCCAGATGTCGATCAATGCCCAGGGCCGTTTGCAGAACGAAGAAGAGTTTGGCGACATCATCGTCAAGACGGAAGCGGGCGGGGCGGTGACCCATCTGCGCGACCTCGGCCGTATCGAGCTGGGTGCCTCGGGCTATTCACTGCGCTCGCTGCTGGACAACAAGGACGCGGTGGCAGTGCCGATCTTCGCCGCACCCGGCTCCAACGCCATCGACATCTCGGACCAGGTTCGCGCCACGATGGCCGAGCTGCAGAAATCGATGCCCGAAGGCGTCGAATACAGCATCGTCTACGACCCGACCCAGTTCGTCCGCGCGTCGATTGAATCGGTCGTGCACACCCTGCTCGAAGCGGTGCTGCTGGTCGTGCTGGTGGTGATCCTGTTCCTGCAGACCTGGCGCGCGTCCATCATTCCGCTGCTGGCCGTGCCGGTGTCGGTGGTCGGCACCTTTGCCGTCATGCATCTGTTCGGCTTCTCGATCAACGCTTTAAGCCTGTTCGGCCTGGTGCTGGCGATCGGCATTGTGGTCGACGATGCCATCGTGGTGGTGGAAAACGTCGAGCGGAACATTGAAGCGGGCCTGTCGCCGCGTGACGCCACCTACCGTGCGATGCGCGAGGTTTCCGGCCCCATCATCGCCATCGCCCTGGTGCTGGTGGCGGTGTTCGTGCCGCTGGCCTTCATCAGCGGTTTGACGGGCCAGTTCTACCGCCAGTTCGCGCTGACGATTGCGATCTCGACGGTGATCTCGGCCATCAACTCGCTGACCCTGTCGCCTGCGCTGGCGGCCCTGCTTTTGAAGAGCCACGATGCGCCAAAGGACGCGCTGACACGCGGCATGGATGCCGTCTTCGGCCGCTTCTTCAGCGCCTTCAACCGGGTCTTCAAGCGCGGCTCGGCGGCTTACGGCAATGGCGTGCAGCGCGCCATCCGCCGCAAGACGGCGATGCTCGTCATGTACGCCGGTCTGGCCTTGTTGACGGTGGGTCTGTTCAAGTTGGTGCCCGGCGGCTTTGTGCCGGCGCAGGACAAGCAATACCTGATTGGCTTTGCCCAACTGCCCGATGGCGCGACCTTGGACCGCACCGAGGACGTGATCCGCCGCATGGGGGAGATCGCCCTGAAGACGCCCGGCGTCGAACATGCCGTGGCCTTCCCGGGCCTGTCGATCAACGGCTTCACCAACAGTTCCAACTCAGGCATCGTCTTCACCCTCTTGAAGGACTTCGACCAGCGCCGTGGCAACGGCCTGTCGGCCGGCGAAATAGCTGGCAATCTGAACGCCCAGTTCGGCCAGATCCAGGACGCCTTTATCGTCATGTTCCCGCCCCCGCCGGTGCAGGGCCTGGGCACGACCGGTGGCTTCAAGCTGCAGCTGGAAGACCGCGGTGGCCTCGGCTACGAGGCGCTTGATCAGGCGGTCAAGGCCTTCATGGCCAAGGCCTATCAGACCAAGGAATTGGCCGGCATGTTCTCCAGCTACCAGGTCAATGTGCCGCAGCTGTACGCCGACATCGACCGCACCAAAGCGCGCCAACTGGGCGTGGCGGTGACGGATGTGTTCGACACGATGCAGATTTATCTGGGCAGCCTCTACGTCAATGACTTCAACAAGTTTGGCCGGACCTATTCGGTGCGCGTGCAGGCCGATGCGGCCTACCGCGCGCGAGCCGAGGACGTGGGCCAACTGAAGGTGCGCTCCGCTACCGGCGAGATGGTGCCGCTGTCGGCGCTGATGAAGGTCGAGAACTCGGTCGGGCCCGAACGCGCGATGCGCTACAACGGCTTTCTGTCGGCCGACATCAACGGCGGTCCGGCCCCGGGCTTCAGCTCGGGCCAGGCGCAGGATGCGATCAAGCGCATTGCCGCCGAGACCTTGCCACCCGGCATCAGCTACGAGTGGACCGAGCTGACCTACCAGGAAATTTTGGCGGGCAACTCCGGCCTGTGGTTCTTCCCGCTGGCCCTGCTCTTGGTCTTCCTGGTGCTGGCCGCGCAGTACGAAAGCCTGACCCTGCCGCTGGCGATTCTGCTGATCGTGCCGATGGGCTTGATGGCCGCGATGACCGGCGTTTGGCTGAGCAAGGGCGACAACAACGTCTTCACGCAGATCGGCTTGATGGTGCTGGTGGGGCTGAGTGCGAAGAACGCCATCCTGATCGTCGAGTTCGCCCGCGAGTTGGAGTTCGCCGGACGTAAGCCGATGGATGCCGCGATTGAAGCCGCCCGCCTGCGCCTGCGCCCAATCCTGATGACCTCGATGGCCTTTGTGATGGGCGTGCTGCCCCTGGTGTTGGCGACCGGCGCCGGCTCCGAAATGCGCTCGGCGATGGGCATCGCGGTGTTCGCCGGCATGATCGGCGTGACCGCCTTCTGCCTGTTCCTGACGCCGGTGTTCTATGTGCTCTTGCGCAAGCTGGCGGGCAACAAGCCGCTGAAGCTGCATGGCGAGGTGCCGCATCTGGAGGAGGCCTTCGCGGGTGGTGGTTCGGCCCGGCCGGTGCCTGCTGCGCAACGTCATGAACATGAATGATTGAGAGGGAAATGATCATGCGAAAACTACATTTGTTGCCCCTGCTCGCCGCCCTGGTGCTGGCCGGCTGTGCCAACCTGGCCACACAAGAGCCGCATGCGCTGCCGGCCGTGCCTGAGGCCTTCAAGACCGACGGTGCCAAGGTCGGCACGCCAGCCCAGGCCCAGTGGTGGAAGACCTTCGCCGACCCGGTGCTGGACGACCTGACCGAGCGGGCGCTGGCCCACAACACCAGCATCCAGGGCGCTGCCGCGCGGCTCGCCCAAGCCCGCGCCCTGCTGCGCAGCACCGACGCCGACCGCGCCCTGCAAGTCGGCGCCAGTGCCGGTGCCGGCCGCCAGGGCGGTGATGCGGCTCGCGCCGCAGGCACAGCCGGCACGGTGATCTCGGCGGGCGTCAACCTGTCCTACGAAGTCGACGTGATGGGCCGCCTGGCCAAGGCCAGCAGCGCCGCCTCGCTGGACGCGCAGGCGCGTGAATCGCTGCTGCAAAGCACGCGGCTGCTGGTGCAGTCCGACGTGGCGCAAACCTACTTTGCCCTGCGCGCACTGGACGCTGAACGCGCGCTGACCCGTGACACGGTGGCCGCCTACAACGACACCCTCACGCTGACCGAAAAGCGCTTCGCCGCCGGTGACATCGCCGAGCTGGACGTCGTGCGCGTGCGCACCGAGGTGTCGGCCACCCAGTCGCAGGCGATCGCGCTGGACCGCCGCCGCCAGGAGCTGGAACACGCGCTGGCCCTGCTGGCCGGTGAACTGCCCAGCAGCTTGAGCGTGGCCGAAGGCGCGTGGACCGAGACGCTGCCGATCATTCCCGCCGGCGTGCCCAGCACGGTGTTGGCGCGCCGCCCGGATGTGGCCGCCGCCCAAAGCTCGGTGAAAGCCGCGCAAGCCCGCCTCGGCGTGGCGCAGACGGCCTGGTTCCCGAACCTGGCCTTGACCGCCTCCGCCGGCGGCGCGTCGCCCGAGCTGTCCGATCTGTTCAAGAGCTCGGCCGGCCTGTGGGGCATCAATGCGCTGCTGAACCTGCCGCTGTTTGACGGGGGTCGCCGCGAGGCCGGTGTGCAGGGCGCCGCGGCTCAACTCGATGCCGCATCGGCCAACTACCGCGAGCAGGTGCTGGTCGCCTTCCGCGATGTCGAGGATCAACTCTCCGCGCTGCAAAGCTTAGCCGTGCAAAGCCAGGTGCAGGCACAGGCCGTGGCCTCGGCGACGCGCGCCTTTCAGCTGTCCGATTCGCGCTACCGCAACGGCCTGGTCAGCCAGCTCGAATTGCTCGACGCGCGGCGCAGCGAGCTGAGCTTGCGGCGGCAGGCGCTGCAGGTAAGGGCGGCGCAGTATCAATCGACGGTGGGCTT
>JBBQKT010000262.1:0-5127 GCA_038327205.1 Burkholderiales bacterium
GGGGCTGAGCTTGGCGATCTGCGCCAGCGCATGGCTGGCATGGGCCGGTGCCTGGCCATCGCCATAGGTTGCGGCCAGCACAAACACCTGCCGCGTGGCCGCTGTGGTTTGAAAATGCTCGAGCGCCGCGGTGTGCACGCGGCGGCCGCCTTGGCGCAGCGCGTCTTGCAAGGTCTGCGCAAAGCCCCAGGTCGTGCCGCCTTCACTGGCCACGAAGATGAGCACATCGGCCTGTGCCAGGGGGCTGTTGCCGGTGATGTGCGGCGCCAGTTGGCGCGCCTGCCACCAGATGACGACGCCGGACAGCCAGAACACCAGCACGCAGACGCCCACCAGCCCCAGCACCACCGCCCAGGGCCAGGCACTTTCGCCGCTGTGCAGCACCAGCGCCCAGTCATAGATGCGTTGTGCGGTCGTGCTGTCCTGCCAGACCAGCAGCTGCCCCGAATAGCGGTCGATCCAGCCTTGGCCTTGATCGGTCGCCAGCCGCCAGGTGTCCAGAGGATCGGCGCTGTCCGGCACATTCAGCCGACGCATGTCATGGACGGCAAGGCGCTGCAGCGTTGGCAGCTGCGCGCCGGGCAGGGCAGCCCGGCCGGTGACCACAGAAGCCACGTCGGGTTCGGTCCTGGCGTCCAAGGTCACCAGGCCGAGTGTGCTGGCGCTCATGGTCAGCGCGGTGATCGATGTCAGCGCCAGCAACACCAGCACCACCCGGCCGACCACCACGTGGATGCGCTGCGCCAGCGATCCCCGCACCCGCGCCGCCAGCTGCCGCCAGCCGCCCATGCGGCGAAGCAGCAGCAGCCCGCCCGAAACGCACAGCAAACCCATGCCCAGCGCAATGCCCGCCGCACCCCAGCGCCCGGCGTCACCCAACAGCAGCGAGCGGTGCAAGTTCTTGACCCAGCGCGGCAGCGCCGATGGCTGCCAGGCAGCCAGCACCCGGCCGTCGGCCGGATCCACGTAGGACGCCTGTGCCTGGTCTCCGGCAAAGCTGAAAACCACCACGGCGCCGGAGGGCAGGCGGCGAATCTCCTGCACGCCAGGCACGGTGCGTGTCACGCGCGCGACCAGCGTGGCCACCGACAGATCGCTGGCTGCAGCCGGGGCCTGCCAGGCCTGCTGCACCGGGTCGAAGGCCAGCAGGGCGCCGCTCAGGGCCAGCACCCCGGCCAAGCTGCCCGCCGTCAGGCCCAGCCAGCGGTGTATTGCCTTCCAATCCATGCGGGGGCTGTCTTACTGAAGTTGGAAGGTCAGCGACTGGATGTACTGTTTGCCGGTCTGAGGCTTGCCGGCATTGGCGCGGGTCAGCGGCACGCGGATCTCGGACGGGCTGTCGCGCATGTCTTCTGCGGCGGCATCGATGCGGATCTCGTAACCGGCATCGATCAGCGCGTCGGCCAAGTCGGCGGTGACCTTGAGTGCGCGGCCCGCACCCACGCTGGCGCCGGTCACGCCGTCGAGGCGCTTGGCGTCACCGCTGGAAAGGCGCTTCCAGTCGGACAGGTGCGTGTGGTACTTCGCCTTGCCGCCGGCGACCCACAGGGTGCGGACATAAGCGCCCTTGGCGTCGGTCAGGTAGGCCGCCAGATAGGCACCGTCGCCGCCGTAGTTTTTAAGCTGGGCGGTCAAGGTGACCTGGCTGCTGTGCGCCAAGGTGGGCAGCGCCGACAAGGCCAAAGCGCAGGCAGCGGCCAAAGGGGTCATCAGTGGGTTGGACATGGGGATGCTCATGGGTTGGGATCAGGGGGTTCGTGCGGGCGGTGGCGTGACGCTGCTGGCTTGCGACGCGGCGTGCTCAAGTTCGCGCGCGTGTTCTCGCGCGCGCTCTCTCTCGTGTTCTCGCTCGCGGGCGTGATCCTTCAGCTTCAACTTCAGTACCTTCAGGGTTTCTGGCTCGATCTTGGCCTTGAAGCTACGGCCCTGGGCGTCGGTGCCCCGCAGCTCGTAGCAGCCGTCGTCGATCTTCAGCCGCTCGATCTGCCAGCCCTGACGAACCGCCATTTGCCGCACGGCCTCACGGGACTGCCAGCGCGCCACCGGCGCCTCGCAATCGTCATCGGCCCAGGCCGGCAGGGTGGCCAGGCTCAGCGTCAGGGCCAGCAAACCGTGGCGCAGGGCAGGCAGGCGCTTCATGATTCAGCGGTCGCGGTGCTGCCGACCAGTTTGGACAACTCGACAAAGCCGATTGGCGGCACCGTCAACCACGGCAGGGTGAACAGGCGCCGGGCCAGGCCAGCGGACATTCGCTCGATCTGCTTGCGTTCAACCACCAGTCGCGCGGCGAGCAGCGGGTCGCGAGTGCCGGCTGCAAGGACGCTCTTGTTGAGCACCCAGGCATAGGGCTCGACCTGGGCGCGGCGCAGGTCGTCCTGCAAGGCGGCGGCCTGCGACACCGGGGTCACCTCGGGCAAGGTCACCAGAATGATCTTGGTGTACGCCGCGTCTTGCAGGCGCATCAGCGGCGTGACGACATGCGTGCTGCCCTGCCCCATCTGCCCTTCGAACTCGCGCATCATCTGCCGGTGATAGGCGCCGGTCGCATCCATCAGCAACATCGAATGCCCGGTGGGTGCGGTATCCAGCACCACGAAGGCGCTGCGCCCTTCGCTGACGATGCGCGAAAAGGCATGAAAGACCGCCACCTCCTCGGTGCACGGCGAGCGCAGGTCTTCGAGCAGCAGCGCTTGCTCCTGCGCGTCGAGACCCGGCGACTTGGCCGCCATGATCTTGTCGATGTAGCGCTGCGTTTCGACCTTGGGATCGATGCGGCTCACCTTCAGCCCCGGCACCGCACCGGCCAAGGTTGCGGCCAGATGGGCGGCTGGGTCGGTGGTGCTCAGGTGCACGGTCTTGCCGCGCTGGATCAGGCCCAGCGCCAGGGCCGCCGCGACCGTCGTCTTGCCGACGCCACCCTTGCCCATCACCATGATCAGTCCATGCTCGGCGGCGGCCAGTTCGTCGGCCAGCGCAGCGAGTCCATGAATGCGGGCCATCGGGGCCATGGGCTCGGAGGGCGCGGTCTGCACGGGCGTGCCGGTCGGTGCCGCTGACGACAGCAAGGCCCGCAACGCCAGCAGGCCGACGGTGTCGAAGGCCCGTAGCGGCACCTGGTCTTGCGGCAGCTGCTTCAGCGACAGCGGCATCTCGGCCAGCGCCAGTTGTCCCAGATCCTCGATGGCACGGGCGACGGCGTCGCTGCGGTCACTGGCATGGAACACGCCGTTGATCGCCAGGCGCTGGTTGTTCAAACCCAGCGCGTTCAAATCCTCCGAGGTGCGTGCCGCTTCGGTGATGGCACCCTTGTCGGGCCGGGTTACCAGAATCACGGTGGTGCGGGAAGGATCGCTCAAGGCTGCCAGTGCAGCCTTGAAGCGGTCCTCCTGCATCTTCAGCCCCGAATGTGGCCCTAGGCACGAGGCGCCGCGATCATTGCCATTCAGGAAGCCGCTCCAGGCCTGCGGCAGGCTGAGCAGGCGCAAGGTGTGGCCGGTCGGTGCGGTGTCGAAAACGATGTGATCGAAGTGTTCGGCATCGTCCGCCAGCAACGAGGCAAATTCGTCGAAGGAGGCGATCTCGGTGGTGCAGGCGCCTGACAGTTGTTCGCGCACCGTGCTGCGCTCGGGCTCGGTCGCTGCCGCGCCCATCTGCGCGAGCACGCGCTGCCGATACGACTCGGCAGCATTGTCGGGGTCGATGATCAGAACCCACAGATGGGGAGCGCCGGGCACGGGTGTCGGGGTGTTCCGGAGTTCGACCCCGAGCATTTCGTCCAGGTTCGACGCCGCGTCGGTGCTGACCAGCAACACCTTCTTGCCGCCATCGGCCAAGGTCAGCGCGGCAGCAGTAGACAGCGAGGTCTTGCCGACGCCGCCTTTGCCGGTGAAAAACAGGTGTCGGGTCGGTTGATTCAGGAAGCCGATGGCTTCTGCCTTCAGCCAGGCCTGTGCTTGTTCATGTGTCGGCAGCCCGCCGGCATGCACGACCCGGCCCCCGATGACGACAGCCGGTGTCGCGTCGACGCCGTAGCGATGGATGTCTTCGGGGTTCTCGACCTTGACGATCTTCACCTCGACACCCAGGGCCGCAGCTGCCCGCTCGATGATGCCGATCGTGCTGCGGCACTTGCTGCATCCCGATCCCAGAACTTTGATGTCCATTGCTTGCGCCTTTTGCTTGTCGAAGCCCGCCTTGGCGGGTGCAGGGGCCCAGGGCAAGCAGATCACCGCTCAGCCAACGCCGACCGGCGCTGTGCTGCCTTCATGTACATGGGGGATGTTGACCCTGACAACAGGGGGTGAGCCGGGTCAGTGGCCGCTGCCTTGATCTGCATCAAGTTACTGCGCTTTATCCGAGGCCGACACCGAACACGTTGACGGCAACGCCGCTGAGCGGCCGCCCCAACCCCTGATCGGCCCTGCTTGCAATCCAGGTGGCAGCCCTGGCTGTCTGTCGCAAGCAGCTGGGATCGGCCAGCCTGAACGCCGAAACTGAGTTCAACGAAGCAGCCATTCAGCCGCTCCGACAACCCCAAACTTTCATATTTCGGAGTTCATCATGAGCCAGCAAATCAGCCTGATCCAAGCCACTGTCGCCGCCCTGTTGCTGGCTGTCGCGAGCTCGCAATCAGCCCACGCTGCCCCGCAAGAGATCGTCAAGCTGCCCCGCGTCGTGGTCACCGGCAAGGCCGTCACCGTGGCCGTCTTGCCCCGCGTCGTGGTCGTTGGCTACAGCCTCACCACGCAGTTGCAACAGCAGACCCTGGCCGCCGCCAAATCGGCAGCCGGCGCGATCTGAGGCTGGCCCATGCAAGATGAAGCTTGTTTCAAGTTACCGCTCGGTCCGAGCCGAGATCCGGGTGCATTGAGCGGCAGGCCTGCCGCCCCGTGCCTCCGGATCTCGGCTTGAGCGTTGAGCGTTCGCGCTCAGTTCGCGCGGCCTGGTGCTGACGTCGAACCCGCAGCGTCGGCTGCTGCGCTGCCCCGATCCAGCCAGTGGAGCATCGTGGCGTAGAGCACCTTGACGTCCACAGGCTTGACGATGAAGTCGTCCATCCCCGAAGCCTTGCAAGCCAGCCGATCTTCATCGAAGGCGTTGGCCGTCAGGGCCAGGATAGGTCGGCCG
>JBBQKT010000263.1:0-5110 GCA_038327205.1 Burkholderiales bacterium
GGCATCACGGGCAAGACCGGGCAGTTCCACACCCGCATGTGCCGCGACTACGCGAACGGCAAGAACTGCTTCGTCGCCGGCGTGAACCCCAAGAAGGCCGGTGAGGACTTCGAAGGCATCCCCATCTTCGCCAACGTGACCGAGGCCGCTGCGGCCACCGGCGCCACCGTCAGCGTGATCTATGTGCCGCCGGCCGGTGCGGCAGCCGCCATCTGGGAAGCCGTCGAGGCCGATCTGGACCTGGCCATCTGCATCACCGAAGGCATCCCCGTCCGCGACATGCTGGAAATCCGCAACCGCATGCGCGCCAAGGTGGCGGCCGGCGGCAAGAACACCTTGCTGCTGGGCCCCAACTGCCCGGGCCTGATCACGCCGGAAGAAATCAAGATCGGCATCATGCCGGGCCACATCCACCGCAAGGGACGCATCGGCGTCGTTTCGCGTTCGGGCACCTTGACCTATGAAGCGGTCGCGCAGCTGACCGAAATCGGCCTGGGCCAGTCCACCGCCGTGGGCATCGGTGGCGATCCGATCAACGGCTTGAAGCACATCGACGTGATGCGCGCCTTCAATGACGATCCGGACACCGATGCCGTCATCATGATTGGCGAGATCGGCGGCCCGGACGAGGCCGAAGCGGCCCGCTGGTGCAAGGACCACATGAAGAAGCCGATCGTCGGCTTCATCGCCGGGGTGACCGCCCCGGCCGGCAAGCGCATGGGCCACGCCGGTGCCTTGATCGCCGGCGGCGACGACACGGCCGACGCCAAGCTGGCCATCATGGAAGCCTGCGGCTTCACCATCACGCGCAACCCGTCGGAAATGGCCAAGCTGCTGAAGGCCCTGCTGTAAACCCAGGTGCTGCCAAGCCGCCCGCTGTCGTCAGTGGGCGGCTTTTTTTATGCGTGCGGGAAACCGCCCGACCCGCCGCCAATTTGACCGGCGACACTCCAAGCTTCTCCTTTTGAGATCGACAGGTTCAATGTGGATTTGATGACCGGCACGTTTTGGTTCGCCTTGCTGGAGATCATTTGGGTCAATATCTTGCTGTCGGGTGACAACGCGGTGGTGATTGCCCTGGCCGCACGCGGCCTGCCGCCGCGCCAGCAGCGCAATGCCATCCTTGCCGGCAGCGGTGCAGCCATTGTGTTGCGCATCGTGCTGACCTTGTTCGCGGTGCAGCTCTTGCAGTTCCCCTACCTGAAGCTGATCGGCGCAGTCCTGCTGCTGTGGATCGGCGTGCAATTGCTGGCGGGTGGCGATGACGAGGGTGACGTTAAGGCGGCCGGCTCGCTGTGGCACGCCGTGCGCACCATCCTGATCGCTGACCTCGTGATGAGCCTGGACAACGTGATCGCCGTGGCCGCCGCTGCCAACAGCGCGCCAGAGCCGATGCGCACGCCGCTCCTGATCATTGGCCTCGGGCTGTCGATCCCGCTGATTATTTTTGGCAGCACCTTGCTGCTCAAGCTGATGCAGCGTTTTCCGCTGATCATCACGTTTGGTGCGGCCTTGCTGGGCTTTGTGGCGGGTGAGATGGCGGTCACCGACCTGGCGATTCAAGGCTGGTTCGACGCCCAGCTGCCTGGCATGACCGTGCCGGTGGCCCTGGCTTGCGCGCTGGGCGTGGTGCTGGTGGGCCAAGCCTTGGCTCGGCGGGCCAAGCCACCACCGCCGCTGAATCCACAGCCATGAGCGACGCACCGGGCTTTTGGCGACGACTGCTGGGCAAGGCCACTTCGGCCGAGCCGCAGTCCCCAGCGCCGCAGCTCGACAGCGCCGCCGACAAGTTCAAACGCTACCGCCGCGAGGGTGAACTCGGGCGTGGTTCGATGGGCGTGGTCTATCTGGCCACCGATCTGAAAACCTCGTTGCAAGTGGCGCTCAAAGTGCTCGCCCTGCAGCGTGAGTTTTCCCCCGAAGATTTGGCCGATGTGCGGCGGCGCTTTCTGCGCGAAGCCGCCGCAGCCGGCCATTTACAGCACGCCGACATCCTGCGTGTGCTTGATGCCGGTGAGGCCGGTGACGACGCCTGGATCGCCATGGAATATGTGCGCGGCCAAGACCTCAGCCACTACACCCGGCCTGGCGCGCTGCTGGCCCCGGCCGCCGCGCTGCGTCTGGGCATCCGACTGGCGCGGGCGCTCGATTACGCGCACCGCCAGGGCGTTGTCCACCGCGACATCAAACCGGCCAACGTGATGTTCGACCCGGCCACCGGCGCCCTGAAGGTGATGGACTTCGGCATCGCCCGCATTGCTGACGGCAGCCGTACCCGCACCGGTCTCGTGCTGGGCACCCCGTCCTTCATGTCGCCGGAGCAACTGGCCGGGCTGAAGGTAGACGGCCGCAGCGACCTGTATTCGCTCGGCGTGATGCTCTATCAATTGCTCACCGGCCAACTGCCCCATCAATCCAACTCGATGGCCAAGCTGATGTACAGCATCGCCAACCAAGAACCGCCCGACGTGCGCCACTACCGGCCCGAACTGCCCGAGACCCTGGCAATGGTGCTGGCCTTGGCGCTCGAAAAACGCCCTGAGCTGCGCTACGCCAGCGGCGAGCAGATGGCGCTGGATCTGGAAGCCGTGACGAGCACGCTGGATGCCACGCTTCCGATGCCCAAACCCATGGATTCACCCCCTCAGCCAACCGCCAACGGCTTCGAACAAACTGTGCGTCTCGACGCGCAGGAAGCCGTGCAAAATACCCCCGAATCACAACCCGATCCAAAGCCATGACCTTGGAGCTTTTCAGTGCGACCGATGTCGGCCGTGCACGCGACAACAACGAAGACTCGGTCGCCATTGACGAATCTGTGGCTTTGGCCGTGTTGGCCGATGGCATGGGCGGCTACAACGCCGGTGAAGTCGCCAGCCAGATGCTCACCAGTTTCATGCGCACCGAGCTGGGCCGCTGGCTCAAGGAAGCCGGCGCCAGCGCTGGCACGGGCGACGTGCGGCGCGCGATGGACATCTGCGTAGACAACGCCAATCGCGCCATCTTCAATGCGGCCAACACCAACCCGCGCTACGCCGGCATGGGCACGACCCTGGTGCTGGGCGTGTTCCGGCCCGAAGGCCTGCTGCTCGGCCATGTGGGCGATTCACGCGGCTACCGGCTGCGCGGTGACGTGCTGAGCCAGCTCACGCGCGACCATTCCCTGCTGCAAGAGCAAATCGACGCCGGTCTGCTGACACCCGCCGAGGCCGCTTTTTCCAGCAACAAGAACCTCGTCACCCGCGCCGTCGGTGTGGAGGACAGCGTGATGCTGGAGTTGCATTTGCACGAGGTGCTGCCGGGCGATCTTTTCCTTTTTTGTTCGGACGGACTGTCCGATATGCTTGACGATGAAACGATTGGACAGTTGTTGATAAACCACCCTTCGCTGCCGGAGGCCGCCCAAGCATTGATTGATGGTGCAAACAGCCGGGGTGGGCGCGATAACATCGCCGTCGTTCTGGCACGGGCTGAAGGCCGCGCTCGCGTCGAGGGCCGCACCTGGTGGCCCTTCGGCAAGCGCTGAAAAAACGCTGAACATCAACGCAAGCGCAAGCGCAAGCACGCAATAAGACAACACGATTTGAGGTCAAGCATGGGCAAGCTGGTGGTTACGCTCGACGGGGTGGTGATCAAGGACGTTCAGATCACGAAGGACAAGACCACGCTGGGGCGCCGTCCTTACAACGACATCGTCATCGACAACCTCGCCGTCAGCGGCGAGCATGCCGTGCTGCAAATGGTCGGTGCCGATGTGTTCATCGAAGACCTCAATTCGACCAACGGCACCTATATCAACGGCAAGGCGATCAAAAAGCAATTGCTCGCCAACAACGACACCGTTGAAGTCGGCAAATACAAGATCAAGTTTTTGCTGGAAGAAACCGGCGATTACGAAAAAACCATGATCCTGAAGGCCGGTTCCGGTGCCGCAAGCATGCCCGGCGCGTCCAGCAGTGGCGGTTTCGGCCTGCCCTCCTCGTTCGGCTCGCTCGGCGCTCCGGCTGCCAACACCAGCCCGGCCGCGATCAAGGTGTTGACCGGCGCGGCCGCCGGCCGTGAAGTCAGCCTCACCAAGGTGGTCACCACCGTCGGCAAACCCGGCGTGCAGGTGGCCTCCATCACCAAGCGCCCGAGCGGCTATGTGTTCGCGCACGTCGAAGGCATGGCACGGCCCAATGTCAACGGCATCCCCTTGACCGGCGAATCGATTGCGCTGCGCAGCGGTGACCTGATCGAGCTGGCCGGCACGCAGATGCAGTTCATCCAGGGCTGAGTTCGCCGCGCGGGACTGTGACGCAAGTCACAACCGGGCCGTCAGCGCGCAAAGCCGGCTGACTTGCGGGACAGAAACCGGCATTGCTGCCTTTGCGGCCCGGCGGTTGCTGCGTACATTGAGGCTTGCTGAAGACTCTCTCTGTATCCCCGCCATGAAAATCCGCGTCCTGGGTTGTTCCGGTGCCATTGCTGCCGGCTACAAGACCACCGCCTTCCTGCTCGACGACGACATCCTGATCGATGCCGGTACCGGTGTGGGCGACCTGCCGCTCGACGAGCTGGCCCGCATCGACCACATCTTCGTCAGCCACTCCCACCTCGACCACGTGCTGAGCATCCCGTTGCTGGCCGATGCCGTGCTGCGCCTGCGTGCCCATGCGGGCCGACCGCCAATTCAGGTGCACGCCTTGCCCGCCACGCTGGCCGCCCTGCGCGCGCACATTTTCAACGGCATCATCTGGCCCGATTTCACCCGCTTGCCCAGCGCTGAACAGCCGGTGCTGAGCCTGCACCCGTTCGAGGTCGGTGAGCGCCTGCTCATCAAAGGCCGAATGATTGAAGTGTTGAGCGCACTGCATACCGTGCCCGCCGTCGGCTTTGCCGTTGAAGCCAGCGAAAGCAATGCCGGGCACTGGGTGTTCACCGGCGACACCGGCCCCAACCCCGCGTTGTGGCAACGCCTGGCCCAGCTCAAAGTGGCCCACCTCGTGATTGAGACCGCCTTCAGCGACGAGGAAACACGCCTCGCCGACCTCAGCCGCCACCTCTGCCCCGCAACTCTCGGACGCGAACTTGCGCACCTGAGCGGCAGCGTGGAGGTTCACATCACCCA
>JBBQKT010000264.1:0-5104 GCA_038327205.1 Burkholderiales bacterium
GCCGGGTCTGCGAATCACTTGGCGCTGCTCATCTCGCGCAGGCAGCCGGCCATGATTTGCGCGGCCTCGGCCATGCGGGGGCCGGGTCTTGCCAGCACATCGCTTTGCTCGGGGGTGAAGACACAGACCTTGCGGTTGCGGATCGCCGCGATCCGGTCCCAGCCCGGCCGCTGGTAGACGCCGCCTGCGTCGCGCCCGCCGATCATGATCAGCTGCGGGTTGGCACGCACGACGAACTCGGGGTTGATCTTGGGAAAAGTGCCGAGGCTGGCCGGGATGATGTTGCGCGCGCCCAGCCTGGCCAGGGTCTGGCCCATGAAGGAGGTCTCGCCGGCGGCATAGGGTCCGCTGGAGACCTCGAAATAGACCAACACGCCTTTGGCCTGCGGCGGCAGGCTTTGCGCGGCTGCCCCGACGCTGGCCTCGATGTTGCGCCACAGCCGCTGCGCATCCGCCGCACCCAGCAGATTGCCCAGCTTGCCCAGCACGCGCTGCACGTCCTGGTAAGACTGCGCCTCCAGAGTCACCACCTTCAGCCCCAGCGCGGTCAATCGGTCGGTGACTCTTGACGACGGGGCGACCAGCACGACATCGGGCTTCAGCGCCACGATCGCCTCGATATGGGTGTCATCCAGGCTGCCGAGCTTGGGCAGGGCGTTGACCGTGGCCGGATAGTTGGAATAGCGGTCCACACCGACCAGCTTGGCGCAGGCCCCCAGCGCGCAGACGGCCTCGGTCAGCGAGGGCAGCAGGCTGATGATGCGCTGCGGCGGGGCGGGCCAGTCGGTGCGGTGGCCGAGGTCATCGATGACGGTGATGGTGACGGCCTTGGCCGCCAAGGGGAAAGCAAGCACGGCCGCAAGCAGCCAGCCCGCCCCCCGCGCTGGATGCCGTTTCAGATGCTGGCTGGCCATCTTGCTTGACCTACAGCGAGGGGCTGTAACGCAGGCCCAGCAGCACCGTGCGCGGCGATTGCGCATAGCCACCGGCCGTCTGGTAGGCGCGGTCGAACGCGTTGTCCAGATTGAATTGCAGCTTCAGCGCGCGGTTGATGGCGTACTGCACATCAAGGTTCAGCAGCGCGTAGCCACCCAGCGGCTTGGTGTTGGCGGTGTTGTCAAAGCGCTGGCCCGAGGCCTGAACGCCGACCCCGAAGTTCCAGCTTTCGAGCTGCGTGTCGGCGCGCACCGTGCCGAAATGACGGGCACGGCGGGCGAGCAACTTGCCGGTGCTGGCGTCCTTGGGGGCTTGCAGGTCCAAGGTGGCCGACACACGCGTCGGGCCAAACTGCGTGCCACCCGCCATGCTGACGCCTTGCAGCAGCGCCTCGCTGACGTTCTGGTAACAGCCATATTCGCTCTGGCAGGTGCCGGCCGCGCCGAAGATGATCAGGTCCTTGACGCGGTTGCGGTAGGCGGTGATCGATGCATCGCTCAGGCCGGCGTTGAACTTCAGGCCGAGCTCGATGTTGCGGCCGTGCTCCGGTGCCAGCGGCGCGACGCCGGTCTTCGTCAGGTCGGGCCCGTAGACGCTGCCGCGCTGGTACAGCGTGGGCGCGCGGAAGGCGGTGCCGGCCGAGCCGACGAGACGCAGCGCGGGGCTCAGCAGATAGCCGGCCGCCAAGGTGCCGGTATCGACGCCGCCGAACTGGCTGTCGTCGTCATGGCGGCCGTGGGCTTGCAGGCTCAGCGGGCCGGCGCTCCACAGATAGCCCAGGGCCAGGGCGTTCTGGCTGCGCTTGTCGATGCCGCTGGCGTTGGTCAGGCCACTGTTCTGCAACTCGTCATCGCGCCGCTCCAGCACGAAGTTCAGCTGTTGTGATTTGCTGAATTCATAGGAGCCGTTCAGGCTCAAATTGCGCAGCTTGGTTTCGGTCAAATAGGGCGAGGGCTTGGTCTCATAGCGCTCGCTCGATTGGCCCAAGGTCAGCTGCGTTTGCAGGGCGGGTAGCCCAAATTGCGACCAGTTTGCCGACCAGTTGGCGCTGGCGGCTTTCGTGTCCTGCAGGCTGTGGTCGTCGATCAGCGGCTTGGATTTGGAGCCGTCGTACTGGCCATCCACATGGCTTTGCAAGCCCATCACTTCAACGCGGTGCTCACGGCTGAGCTGAGCGCCGAGGCGAACACTGGCGTTGCGGTTGCGGTAACCGTCACGGTCGGGCACATAGCTGAAACTGCCGGGCACGTCGAGCGTGGCGTTGAAGCCGTCGCTGCGTTCGCCGGCGGCCGAGACGGCAAAGTCAAAAATGCCGCTGCTTCCAAAGATGCCGCCATCGAGTTTTTGCGTGCCCAAGTTGCCAGCCGCCGCACCCAGGTCGAGGCTCAGCCTGCTGCCCCCTTTGCGGGTGAAGATCTGCACCACCCCGCCCACTGCATCCGAGCCATAGATCGCGCTGGCCGGGCCCTTCAGCACCTCAATGCGCTCAATCTGCGACAGCGGCAGCGCCTGCCAGCTGGCACCCCCGGTGGCCTGCGAATCAACCCGCATGCCGTCGATCAGCACCAGGGTGTGGCGAGTCTCTGCGCCGCGCAGGTACAAGGAGGAGGGCGATGCCGGGCCGCCGTTGCGCGCAATTTCGGCGCAGCCGTTGTTGCGCAGCAGATCAGCGATGCCGCCAAAGGCCTGGCGTTCGATGTCGGCGCGGGTCAGCACCGTGACATCGGCCAGCACATCGGCCAGCCGCTGCGGCGAGCGGGTGGCAGTGACGAACACCGAATCGAGTTTGTTGGGGCCGCCGGTTTGGGCCAAGACAGGAAGAGTCGCTGCGCTCAGCAGGGACGCGAGCACAGACAGGCGTGAGACACGCAAGGAAATGGATTTCATGAGTAGCCAAGAACGATCAACCAGGCGCCAGCTTCCCCGCAGGCGTCTGTGGAACGGCATGACCGAGGTCACACCACGTTGTTGGCCGGTATCCGGGCTTGTGGAGGCGACCTCTGAATCCTTCCCAGCGCTTGGCAGCACCAGTGGATGAGTACAGAAGCAGAAACTGTGAAGTTCCGTCCACTTACCGTTGCGGGGACAGCTCAAGTTAGGTCTGCTTCGACGAAGCGCGCCCTCCTGATTCCCGTTTAACTGCCCTCGGCCTGAAGCCTGGGGCGAGCACCAACAATCGTTTGATTCTAGCGGGGGGTGGAGGCTGCCCTGGCGGGCGACACAGCAGGAGACAGATCAGGCTTCTGCGGCTTGGCCAGTTTGGGCGCCTTGGGCGCTTTCGGAGGCAGCGGTTGTTTGGGCGCGCTGGCAGTTTTAGCGGCGGCTGCGGGCCCCGCCAAACCGTTGATGCCGACCGCATGGCTCGCGCGGCTCCGGGCCTCGGCTTCGTCTTGATGCCGCTTGCCTTCAAGCGCATGGGCTCGCTTGGCCTCGGCAATGGCGCGCTCACTGGCTGCACGGGTTTGCGCCGCGCTGGGCTGGTCAAACTCGAGCCGTGATCCGTTGGCAGCGGGATTGTTCGGACAGGGTGAATCACGCAACTCTCGCCCGTCCGCGCCGCAGCGGTAAACGGTGGCCGTGCGAGCTTCAGTCTGCGCTGCTGCGCTGCCGACAAGTGCCGTGGTCAAGACAATTGCATGGCAGGCGAGCAGCGCGAGTTTCATGAGAGTTCTTCCTTGATGGCCGAGGGCTTGGCTTGGGGTGTGGCTTCAGCTTTTGGTGGTTTGGGTCGTGGCGGCTTAGCATGAATCTTTGTCATCGCTGCGCCCATTTCGCCGGCCAGCAGCAGGCCCACCGCATCGAGCGACTTGTGGATGCACTCTTCGATCAGCTGCCGCTCTGCCAAGGGCGGTTTGCGCAACACATAACCGGCCACATCCGCCTTGATGCCCGGGTGTCCAATGCCCAGGCGCAAGCGCCAGAAGTCTGCTGAGCCCAATTGCGCCTGCATGTCTTTGAGCCCGTTATGGCCGCCGTTGCCACCGCCTTGCTTGAACTTCATCTGCCCCGGCTCGATATCCAATTCATCGTGGATGGCCAGGATCTCTTCGGGCGCGATCTTGAAAAAGCGCGCCAGCGGCGCGACTGCCTTGCCCGACAGATTCATGAAGGTCATTGGCTGCAGCAGCCAAATTGGCTGCGGGGCGGCATTGTTCACGCGCGCGACCAAGCCGTAATAGCTGCGCTCGACCTGCAGCGAAGCGCCGAACTTTCGGGCAAGTTCATCAATCCACCAGAACCCAGCGTTGTGGCGGGTGTCAGCGTATTCAGAGCCAGGGTTGCCGAGGCCGACGAAGAGACGAATCATGAAAGTCTGGGCTTGAGGTGGTGGATCGCCTGAGCGTAATCGCGAGCAGCGCCGTCACCAATGGGTTGAACAAAGAAAAAGGCCCTGCAAGCAGGGCCTTCAACAAGTCGGATGAGACGAAGAAATTATTTCTTCTTCTTCTTCTTGCCGTCATCGACCGGCGCAGCGGCGACAACGATCACTTCTTCAGCAACCGGCGGCACAGCCGTGGCCACTGCAGGGTTCGGCTTGCCGTGCACGACAACCTTGACGCCGGCGGGCAGCTTCAGGTCATTGATGTGCAACGAGTGACCCAGGGTCAGTTCGCTCAGATCGACCTCGATGAACTCGGGCAATTGCTTGGCCAGGCAGGTGATCATCATTTCGGTGATCACGTGGTCGACCGTGCAGCTGTCCGTCTTGACGGCCGGCGACAGCTCTTCACCGATGAAGTGCAGCGGCACCTTCTTGGTGATTTTGGTCGTGGCGTCAACACGCTGGAAGTCGCAGTGCAGCACTTGCGGCTTGTACGGGTGCATCTGGAAGTCACGCAACAGCACTTGGGCCGTGCTGCCTGCCACTTCCATCTCAAGGATGGTGCTGTGGAAGGCTTCCTTCTTCAGCGCGTGGAACAGCGCGTTGTGGTCCATTTCGACCATGGCTGGCTCAACACCGGCACCGAAAACAATGCCTGGCACTTTGCCAGAAATGCGCAGGCGGCGGCTCGCTCCGGTCCCCTGCAATTTGCGCTCAAAAGCGACGAATTTCATAACGTTCTCCAAAAGTGGATAGAGCACCCGCGACCAGGCTGCTCAAAGGGTGGGCACACCTTGCGGCGCACCCGGCGAAAACGGATCAGAAGTTGTTGTTCTGTTCCGAAAA
>JBBQKT010000265.1:0-5103 GCA_038327205.1 Burkholderiales bacterium
CGCGAACCCGATATTTACCGCCTGATTTCGGCGTGGAAGGCCAACAAGCCACAAAGGACACAGTATGAAAAAGTTAAGCGCTGAGCCGTATCGCGACATCGATTTCTCCACCGCGCAGCGCGGCCCGGTGATCACCGTTGAACCCGGCAAGACGAAGATTTCGATCCGCATCGACAACGCCGTCATCGAACATTTCCGCGCCCAAGTCGAGCTTGCTGGTGGCGGAAGCTATCAAACGCTGATGAATGACGCGCTCGTTGCGTTCATCCAGCAGCGCTCGGTGATTGATGCTGTGCGCCAAGTCGTGCGGGAAGAATTGGCAGCGCCGAGCGCCATCAAGCGGCGCACCGCCAACGCCTAAACCGCCACCGCCTGCCGCACCGCCCGCTCCCATGCCGCCATCAGTTCCAGCGCCCGCTCGCGCGGCATCGTTGGCCTGAACACCCGCTCGGCCTGCCAGTGTGTGGCCAGCTCATCGGTGCTGCTGAACACGCCGCTGGACAGGCCCGCCAAGTAGGCGGCACCCAGCGCTGTGGTTTCGATCACCCGGGGCCGCACGACCGGGATGCCCAGCAGGTCGGCCTGGAACTGCATCAACAGGTTGTTGACGCAGGCGCCGCCATCGACCCGCAGCTCGGACACCGGCGCACCGCCCGCCGCCACCGCGTCGCGGCTCATCGCCAGCAACAGGGCGGCGCTCTGGAAGGCGATGGATTCGAGCGCGGCGCGGGCGATGTGGGCGACGGTGGAGCCGCGTGTCAGGCCGACGATGGCGCCGCGCGCCTCCGCATTCCAATACGGTGCGCCCAGGCCGGTGAAGGCGGGCACAAACATCACGCCGCCGGCATCGGGCACGCTTGAGGCCAGGCCCTCCACCTCGCCGCTCGCATGAAAAGCCTGCAAGCCGTCGCGCAGCCACTGCACCACCGCGCCACCGATAAAGACGCTGCCTTCGAGCGCGAATTCGGGGGTTGTTGTCGCTTGCGCCGCACTGGTGGTGATCAACCCATTGCCGGAGGTTTGAAACTGCGGGCCGGTGTGCATCAGCATGAAGCAGCCGGTGCCATAGGTGTTCTTGGCCATGCCGGCCTTGAAGCAGGCCTGGCCGAACAGGGCGCTTTGCTGGTCGCCGGCAATGCCGCCGATGACGATCGCGCTGCCCAGGTGTTCGGCGCTGACCTTGCCAAATTCGAAGGCCGACGGATGCACCGCCGGAAGCACCTCACGCGGGATGTCGAGTGCCGCCAGCAGCTCATCGTCCCAGGCGTTCTGGTGCACGTTGAACAGCATCGTGCGGGCGGCGTTGCTGACGTCGGTGGCGTGCACGGCGCCGTTCGTCAGCTGCCACACCAGCCATGAATCAACCGTGCCGAAGGCCAGCTCACCGCGTGCCGCCTGTTCGCGCGCACCGGCCACGTGGTCGAGAATCCATTTGAGTTTGGTGCCGGAGAAATACGCATCGATGACCAGGCCGGTCTTTTGTTGCACCAGCGGGGTCAAGCCTTGCTCGCGCAGCGCCGCGCAGGTCGGCTCGGCACGGCGGTCTTGCCAGACGATGGCGTGATAGATCGGCAGGCCGGTCTTGCGGTTCCACACGACCGTGGTCTCGCGCTGGTTGGTGATGCCCAGGGCCTTGATGTCAGCCGCCTTCAACCCCGCCTTGGCCAGCACCTCGCGGGCAGTGGCCAGCTGGCTCTGCCAGATTTCCATCGCGTCATGCTCGACCCAGCCGGGCTGCGGAAAGATCTGCCGGAACTCGCGCTGCGCCATCGCGACGATGCTGCCGGTCGCGTCGAAGACGATGGCGCGGGAGCTGGAGGTGCCTTGGTCGAGGGCGAGCAGGTAGGTCATGGGGGTCTCAGTAATAATTTTTTGATCAGGCGGCCAGCACCAGTTCAACCCCCGCATCGCCCAGCAGGGCCGGAAATGGCTCTGGCGGCGCGGCATCGGTGAACAACAAATCGATCTGCGGAAGCCGCGCCACCTCGGCCATCGCCGGGCGGTTGAACTTGCTGTGGTCGGCGGCGAGCCAGACTTCGCGCGAGTGTTCGATGATGGTCCGCGCCACCATCACCTCGCGGTAGTCAAAGTCGCGCAGGCTGCCGTCGCTTTCGATGCCCGAGATGCCCACCAGCCCGATGTCGACCTTGAACTGGCGGATGAAATCAACCGCCGCCTCGCCGACCACGCCGCGGTCACGCGAGCGCACCACGCCGCCCACCATCAGCAGCTCGCAATCGGGGTTGTCGGCCAGGATCATCGCGACGTTCAGGTTGTTGGTGATGACGCGCAGGCCGGGGTGGTGCAGCAGCTCACGCGCCACCGCCTCGATGGTGGTGCCGAGATTGAGGATCAGCGAGCAGCCGGCCGGAAAGCGCGCAGCAATGTTGTGGGCAATCGTGCGGGCGATGCGGGCCTTGCCGTCGGCCTGCAAGGCCTGGCGCTGGCGGTAGGCAATGTTCTCGGTGGTGCTGGCTGGCACCCGCACGCCGCCGTGAAAGCGCGCCACCAGCCCGGCCTCGGCCATCCGCTGCACATCGCGACGCACGGTCTGCAGGGTGACGCCAAAACGCTCGGCCAGCGCCTCGACGCTGACCGAACCGAGGGCACGCACTTCCTGCAGGAGATCGTTCTGGCGCTGGTTGGGAATCATGGGCGGCGTGCACCGAATTGGTCAGGCCTGAAGCCTAAAGCGAACTAAAACGAATCAGTCAACGGGTTAACCCTCGCTACAATCGCGCAGAAACGCGTTAAAAAGAAAAAAGAGGAACGCAATCGTGCGTTTTTTCTCGCTTCGGAGACCCGACTTGATGGAAGCCACCCCGCCCGCTGCTCTGACTGGCCACGACAGCGTCGATGTGTTGGTCGTGGGCGGTGGCATCAACGGCGCCGGCATCGCACGCGACCTGGCAGGGCGGGGTTGGCGGGTGCTGCTGGCCGAGCGCGATGACCTGGCGGCGCACACCTCGTCCTCGTCCACCAAGCTGATCCACGGCGGCCTGCGCTATCTGGAGTACTACGAGTTCTCGATGGTGCGCAAGGCGCTGCAGGAGCGTGAGGTGCTGCTCAAAAGCGCCCCGCACATCATGTGGCCGCTGCGCTTCGTGATGCCGCACGACGCGGCCATGCGCCCCGCCTGGATGGTGCGCATCGGCCTGTTTTTGTATGACCACCTGGCACGCCGCGAGGTGCTGCCCGGCTCGGCCAGCGTCGACCTGCGGCGCTCACCACTCGGCAAGCCCTTGAAGGCGCAGTACACGCGGGGTTTTGTCTATTCCGACGGCTGGGTCGACGACGCGCGGCTGGTGCTGCTGAACGCGCTTGATGCGCAGGCAAAAGGTGCCGAGCTGCTGACGCGCAGCCCGGTCACCGCCGTGCAGCGGGATGCGACCGGCTGGACGGCAACGATCTCGACGGCGGGCGGCGAGCGCAGGGTGCGCGCCCGCGCCCTGGTCAACGCCGCTGGCCCCTGGGCCGAAGCTTTTCTGCGCGGCATTGCCCGCCCGGCCCATGCTGAAACGCTGGCGACCAAAAACCTGCGCTTGGTGAAGGGCAGCCACATCGTCGTCAAGCGCTGCTTCGAGCACGACCACGCCTACATCTTTCAGAACCCCGACAAACGCATCATCTTCGCCATCCCCTATGAGCAGGACTACACCTTGATCGGCACCACCGATGTGGAGCTGCCGCAGCACGCTATTTCAGCCGGGGCCAAGGCGCAGATCGACGTCGGCGAGATCGCTTACCTGTGCGAGCAGGCCAGCCGTTATTTCGCCAAGCCCGTCACCCGTGCCGACGTGGTGTGGACCTATGCGGGGGTGCGCCCGCTGCTCGACGACGCTTCTGGCGACCCGTCGGCCGTCACCCGCGACTACCTGCTCGAAACCCACGCCGAGGGCGGTGCGCCGCTGCTGAGCGTCTGGGGCGGCAAGATCACCACCTTCCGAAAATTGGCCGAGGACGCGGCCGATCTGGTCGGCGACATGCTGGGCGACAAGCGCAAAGCGTGGACCGAACATGCCCACTTGCCCGGCGGCGACCTGAGCGCCTGGATCGGCGCGGCCCAGCGGCCGGATACCGATTTCGAGCGCTTGGTGACCGCCATCCAGCAGCGCCACGCCTGGCTGCCGGCCGCGCTGGCGCACCGACTGGCACGGGCTTACGGCAGCCGCATCGACCGGGTGCTCGGCAGCGCGCAAACACTGGCCGATCTCGGCGCGGAAGTGGCACCGGGGCTGTTTGAGGCCGAGCTGAATTACTTGATCGCCGAGGAATGGGTGGTCTGCGCCGAGGACGCGCTGTGGCGCCGCTCCAAGCTGGGCCTGCATTTCACCGAGGCCGAGCGGCAGGCGGTCAGCGACTGGTTTGAGAAAAAAGAACAACAACCGCAAATGATGATGATGAAGAGAAATCTCCCATGCAACTGAGCCTGCAAGGAATCAGCCACAAGGTCGGTGCGGACACGCATTTGTTCCCGCTCGACCTGACCCTGCGCCCTGGCGCAGTGACCGTGTTGCTGGGCGCGACCCAGGCCGGCAAGACGACGGTGATGCGCTTGATGGCGGGCCTGGACAAGCCCAGCGCCGGCCGGGTGATCGTCGACGGCACCGATGTGACCGGCCTGCCGGTGCGGGAGCGCAATGTCTCGATGGTTTATCAACAATTCATCAACTATCCGTCGATGACGGTGTTCGACAACATCGCTTCACCATTGAAGCTGCGTGGCGGGCTCGACAAGGCCGCTGTCCGCGCCCAGGTGCTGGCGCTGGCCAGCAAGCTGCACATCGAGATGCACCTCGAAAAGCTGCCCGCCCAGCTCAGCGGCGGCCAGCAGCAACGGGTGGCGCTGGCCCGCGCGTTGGCCAAGAACGCGCCGCTGATGCTGCTCGACGAGCCGCTGGTCAACCTCGATTACAAGCTGCGCGAGGAGCTGCGTGAGGAGCTGACGGACGCCTTCTCGCAAGGCGATTCGACCGTGGTCTACGCCACCACCGAGCCGGCCGAGGCCCTGCTGCTGGGCGGCTACACGGCGGTGATGGATGCGGGCGAGTTGCTGCAATACGGCCCGACGGCGGAGGTCTTCCACCGCCCGGCTTCGCTGCG
>JBBQKT010000266.1:0-5089 GCA_038327205.1 Burkholderiales bacterium
TCGGCTGATCGTGCTCGCCGATCGTGCGCAGCCGGTTCCACCAGCCACCGGTCTCGCTCGGGAAGGCGTCGATGGCTGCGGCGAACTGGCCCAGCATCGCGTCATCGGCCGCAATGAGCTGGCCGACCTCGGCGCGCAAGCCGGCCAGCAAGGAGGCATCGCCCGCCACGGCTTGTGCGTCGATGAAGATCGCCAACGCCATCAGGCCCTGCGGATCGGGTCGCAGCAGCCACCGCCGCACCTGCGCCGCAAAGTCGCTGGCGCTGCGCCGCCATGCCGGGTTGCTGACCATGATCCCGCCCGGGCAGTCGGGATAGCCGAAGTCGCGCAGTGCGGCGGAGAAGCGCTGGCAGGCATCGGCCAGCTCGGCGTCGCCGATGCTGGCGCCATCGCGCAGGATCAAGCCGTTGTCTTGGTCGGTCTTGAGCAGCTGTTCGCCGCGCCCTTCGCTGCCCATCACGAACAGGCAGCTGTCGGCCAGCAAGGCGGGCGGCGCGACGAGCTGCCAGGTCCGTTCGAACAGCTTGGCATTCAGCGCCTGCACCAGGGTGCCGATCTGCAAAACCCGCGTCCCGCCGCGGTACAGCAGGGCCACGAAGCGGGTGATCTGGTCGGCCTGCACGCGCAGCGCGGCGAGGTCTTGCGCCTGCACGATCTGCACCGTGATCAGGTAAGAATGGTTAGACAGAAAGCTCAACAGGTCGAGCTGTTCGAGCAGCCCAGTGATGCGCTCTCCGTCAGCGACGACAAGCCGGTGCACCTGATGCTGGATCATCAGCGCCAGCGCATCAAACAAGGGCGCGTCGGGCGCAATCGACACCAGCTGGAAGGTCGCCAGCTCGCGCACCGCCAGCGTGGCCAGCGGTCGGCCGTCGAGCACTGCGCGCTGCAAGCCGGTGTTGGTGAAGATGCCCAGTCGCGTGCCGTCCCGCACAAGCACGCTGCTGGTGCGCTGCGCCTGCATCAGCCTGGCCACGGCGACGATGTCGGTGTCGCCGCTCACCACATGGGCGGGGCGCAGAAAGGCCTCGGCCACCGGCGCCATCGTCAGGGCGTGCATCTCACGCTCGCTGTGCCGTTGCGCCAGGGCGCCAAGCTTGTGCGACAGGTCCGAGAACAACAGCGCGCCGAAGGTGGCGTTGCGCGAGATCAGTTCGTGGACGGCGGCCTTGGCCAATTCATAGACCAGCACCTCCTCGGTCGCGACGAAGCGGCTGCTGGCACGCCCGGCTACCAGCGCGCGGCCGTCGAAGCAGTCGTGCGGCCCATAGCTGGCGACGATCTCGCCCGCATCGAGTTGCGAGACATGACCCTTGATGATGACGAACAGCTGGGTCGGCACAGCGCCGAGTTCGAGCAGCACTTCGCCTTCGCGAAAGTAGGCGATGTCGACCGAATCGCGCACGAGGCACTGCTGTTGCGCGTCGAGACAATCGAACGGGGACGACGTGAAGTCGAATGCGTTGGGCATCGCCCATCATGCACTGCACACCCGCCTGCTGTGGGCGGTTCGGACCGGCTGAGCGCGTGAACCTTGCTTGTTTTTGAGGGCGCTCAAATTGGGCCATTGGCGCGGGCAAGGTGCCGAACAAGTGTTGCAGACCTTGATGGTGCGCAAGGTTTGCGTCAGAGCCTTCTGTCATGCTGAACGCCGCAGATGCCGACTTCTCGCGCTGCGAACACGGAGACCAGAATGGGCCAACCATCAGCGAGCAAGTTCCTCCCGCCGGCCAACGTCAGTGAAGGCGCACACGTTTCCGGCATGCCGGCTTACGAAGCGCTGGTGGCGGAGGCGGAGGCCGACCACAGCGCCTATTGGGCCCGCCTTGCGCGCGAGTTCATTGCCTGGAAGACGCCGTTCAGCAAGTCACTTGATGACAGCAACGCGCCGTTCTTCAAATGGTTCGAGGACGGCACGCTGAACGTCTCGTACAACTGCCTGGACCGACAGGTCGAACGCGGCCTCGGCGACAAGGTGGCGATCATCTTCGAGGCCGATGGCGGCGAGGTGAGTCGGGTGACCTACAGCGAGTTGTTGGCACGCACCTGCCGCTTGGCCAATGCGCTCAAGGCGCGCGGCGTTCAGCGCGGCGACCGTGTCGTCATCTACATGTCAATGAGCATCGAGGGCGTGGTTGCGATGCAGGCCTGTGCGCGCATCGGCGCCACGCATTCGGTGGTGTTCGGTGGCTTTTCGGCGCAGAGCCTGTGCGACCGTATCGAAGGTGCCGGCGCGGTGATGGTGCTGACTGCCGACGAGCAGGTGCGCGGCGGCAAGCATTTGCCACTGAAGGCGATCGTCGACGAGGCGCTCGCACTGGCCGCCAAAAGGCCAGGCGGCAACCCGGTGAAGGACGTGATCGTCTACCGCCGCACCGGTGGCCCGGTGGCCTGGGACGCCACGCGCGACCATTGGCTGCACGACGAGACGCAGGCCCAAAGCCCGCAGTGCGAGCCCGAATGGGTCGGCGCCGAGCACCCGCTGTTCCTGCTCTACACCTCGGGCTCGACCGGCAAGCCCAAGGGTGTGCAGCATGCCAGCGGTGGCTATCTGCTGCATGCGGCCCTCACCACGCAGTGGACCTTCGACCTGCGCCCCGACGATGTGTTCTGGTGCACCGCCGACATTGGCTGGGTCACCGGCCACACCTACATCACCTACGGCCCGCTCGCGCTGGGTGCCACCGAGGTCGTCTTCGAGGGCATCCCCACTTACCCCGATGCGGGCAGGTTCTGGAAGATGATTCAGGATCACAAGGTCAGCGTTTTCTACACCGCGCCAACCGCCATCCGCTCGCTCATCAAGGCCGCAGAAGCGAACCCGCTGGTGCACCCCGATCGCTACGACCTGACGAGCCTGCGCATCCTCGGTTCGGTGGGCGAGCCGATCAACCCGGCAGCGTGGACCTGGTACCACGAGCACATCGGCGGCGGCCGTTGCCCGATCGTCGATACCTTCTGGCAGACCGAAACCGGCGGCCACATGATCACCCCCCTGCCTGGCGCCACGCCGCTGGTGCCCGGCTCGTGCACGCTGCCGTTCCCCGGCATCACGGCCGCCATCGTCGATGAAACAGGCAACGACGTGCCCAACGGACAGGCTGGTTTTCTCGTCATCAAGAAGCCCTGGCCGAGCATGATCCGCACGATCTGGGGCGAGCCCGAGCGCTTCAAGACGAGTTACTACCCGGACGAGTTGAAGGGCTACTACCTCGCCGGTGACGGGGCGATCCGCGACGCCGAAACCGGCTACTTCACGATCACCGGCCGCATCGACGATGTGCTCAATGTCAGCGGCCACCGCATGGGCACGATGGAGATTGAATCGGCCCTGGTCTCGTGCACAGAGTTGGTCGCCGAGGCGGCGGTCGTGGGCCGGCCGGACGAAACAACCGGCGAGTCCATTTGTGCCTTCGTGGTGCTGAAGGGCCCGCGCCCGAGCGGCCCCGAGGCGCAGGCCATTGCCAAGCGCCTGCGCGACTGGGTCGCCAAGGAAATCGGGCCGATCGCCAAGCCCAAGGACATCCGTTTCGGCGACAACCTGCCCAAGACCCGCAGCGGCAAGATCCTGCGCCGTCTGCTGCGCAACATCGCCGCCGACACCCCCGTCACGCAAGACATCTCCACCCTTGAAAACCCTGCCGTGCTGGACCAGCTCGGCGAAAGGTATTGACCATGGCAAACGATCTGACCACCCGAATCCTGAACGACCCGAACTACCAGACCTTGAAGGCGCGGCGAACGCGCTTCGGCTGGTCGCTGACCCTGGCCATGATGGTCGTCTATTACGGCTTCATCCTGCTGGTGGCCTTCAACAAACCGTTTCTTGCGACCCGGCTGGGTGAAGGGGTCACCACCATCGGCATGCCGATCGGGCTGGCCGTGATCATCTTCACCGTCATCATCACTGCCATCTATGTGAAGCGCGCGAACAGCGAGTACGACGCGCTGACCGAACTGATCGCCAAGGAGGCCCTGAAATGAGCGCGCGGTCATCAGCGAAGGCAGTTGTTGGCGTGGTGATGTTGGCGGCTGCCGGCGCAGCATTTGCCGCAGGCGCCGACCTCGGGCAGGCCGAGAAGCAGCCGACCAACTGGGTGGCGATCGGGATGTTTGCGGTCTTCGTCATCTTCACCTTGTTCGTCACCAAATGGGCGGCGGCCAAGACCAAATCGGCGGCTGATTTCTACACCGCCGGCGGCGGCATCACCGGCTTTCAGAACGGCCTGGCGATTGCCGGCGACTACATGTCGGCAGCGTCCTTTCTGGGCATCTCGGCGGCGGTGATGGTGGGTGGCTTCGACGGCTTGATCTATTCAATCGGCTTCCTGGTCGGCTGGCCGATCGTGACCTTTTTGCTGGCCGAGCGGCTGCGCAACCTGGGCAAATTCACTTTTGCCGACGTCGCTGCCTTTCGATTCGAACAAACGCCGGTGCGGGTGTTCGCGGCGTCGGGCACGCTGATCGTCGTTGCCTTCTACTTGATCGCACAGATGGTCGGCGCGGGGCAGTTGATCAAGCTGCTGTTCGGGCTGGAATACTGGATTGCGGTCGTCATCGTCGGCGCGCTGATGATGGTCTACGTGTTGTTCGGCGGCATGACCGCCACCACCTGGGTGCAGATCATCAAGGCCTGCCTGTTGCTGGCCGGGGCGAGCTTCATGGCCTTCATGGTGCTGTATCACTTTGGCTTCAGCCCCGAGGCGATGTTCGCCAAGGCGGTCGAGATCAAGACCGGCATCGCCGCGCAGGCCGGCAAGTCGCCGCAAGACGCAGCGGCGCAGGGCTTTTCGATCATGGGCCCGGGTGGCTTCATCAAAGACCCGATCTCGGCGATCAGCTTCGGCATGGCGCTGATGTTCGGTACCGCCGGGCTGCCGCACATCCTGATGCGCTTTTTCACCGTGCCCAACGCCAAGGAGGCGCGCAAGTCGGTGCTGTGGGCTACCACCTGGATCAGCTATTTCTACATCCTGACCTTCATCATCGGCTTCGGGGCGATCACCTTTGTGTTGACCAACCCGCAGTTCCTCGATGCCAAGGGCGGCCTGCTCGGCGGCGGCAATATGGCGGCCATCCACCTGGCCAA
>JBBQKT010000267.1:0-5071 GCA_038327205.1 Burkholderiales bacterium
GTCGGGGCGCAAAAAGGGCAGGCGGCCATCTTTGCGCAATTGCGCTTGGCGCTCGACCAGACGGTGGGCGTAATAAATCGGCGCGGGCATCAGCTCGGGCGTTTCGTCGCAGGCGTAGCCGAACATCAGGCCCTGGTCGCCGGCACCGGTGTTCAGGTGGTCGTCGCTGGCCTGATCGACGCCCTGGGCGATGTCGTTGCTCTGCTTGTCGTAGGCCACCAGCACCGCGCAGCCCTTGTAGTCGATGCCGTATTCGGTGTTGTCGTAGCCGATGCGCTTGATCGTGTCGCGCGCCACCTGGATGTAGTCGACATGGGCGTTGGTGGTGATCTCACCGGCCAGCACGACGAGGCCGGTGTTGGTCAGCGTCTCGGCGGCCACGCGGGAGCGCGGGTCCTGGGCGAAGATCGCGTCGAGAATCGCGTCCGAGATCTGGTCGGCGACCTTGTCGGGGTGTCCTTCGGACACCGATTCAGACGTAAAGAGAAAATCGTTATTGGCCACTTTTACACTCCGGTTAGCTTTGATCGGCGTTGCCGTGCTGTCGGAAGTGACGCGGCGAACGCTTTAGCAGCATTTATTGAGCATCGCTGCCCGGCGGTTGTTCCATTCAAGAGAATTGAAGCCGCATCGCCCCGCAAGTTGTTCAGTAACTCGGCGATGTCTCGATTATTACAAACATGACGCTGATTTTTAAATTCCTGTCGATCTTGCCGCTTTGGCTGCTGCACGCCCTGGGTGCGGCCGCCGGCTGGCTGACCTATGCCGCTTCGCCCACCTACCGCCAACGCTTTCGCGCCAACGTGCTCACCGCCGGCCTGCCCTGGTCCGCAGCGCGGCCCGCTATTGCCTCCGCCGGCCGGATGATTGCCGAGACCCCGTGGCTGTGGCTGCGCCCCGACGCGCAGGCGCTAGGCCCAAAGCTGCGCTGGGACGGTGCCGAGCTGATCGAAGCGGCATTGGCCGATCAGCGCGGCCTGGTGCTGCTGACCCCGCATTTGGGTTGTTTCGAGATCTGCGCCCAGGCTTATGCCGAGCGCTTTGCCGCAGGCGGTCAGCCGATCACGGTGCTGTTCCGTCCCGCCAAGCAAGCCTGGCTGCGCCGCGTCGTCGATGGCTCCCGCGGCCGCGCGGGCCTGTTCACGGCGCCGGCCACCTTGGGCGGCGTGCGCCAGATGATCCGCGCGCTGCGCCAGGGCCACACGATCGGCCTGCTGCCCGACCAGGTGCCGCCCGAGGGCCTGGGCGTGTGGGCGCCGGTGTTTGGCAAACCGGCCTACACGATGACTTTGGCCGGCCGGTTGCTGCAGCAGACCGGTGCGGCGGTGCTGCTGATCTGGGGCGAGCGGCTGCCCTTCGGGCGCGGCTACACGGTGCATGTGTTGCCCGCGCCGGCGGTCAGCGACGAAGCCACGCCCGAGTCGGCAGCGGCAACGATCAATGGCGCCATGGAGCAAATGATTCGCCTTGCGCCGGGCCAGTATCTGTGGGGCTATCACCGCTACAAACAGCCGCGCGGACTGGACATCGGCGCTGCACCGTTCAAGGGTCAAACTGATGTTGGGTAATTTAGGCGCACGCCTGCTGATCGCGCTGCTGTGGCTGCTGCACTTTTTGCCGCTGTCCATCCTGGCCGCATTGGGCGAAGGCCTGGGCGCGCTGTTGTGGCTGCTGGCCCGTTCGCGCCGCGATATCGCGCTGCGCAATCTGGAGCTCTGCTTCCCTGAAAAATCGGCAGCCGAACGAACCGCGTTGGCGCGCCAGCATTTCGGCTTCATGGGCCGCAGTGTGCTGGAGCGTGGCCTGCTGTGGTTCGCCCCGCCGGCGCGTTTGCAAAAGCTGATGCAGATCAAGGGCGATATCGCGCTGGCCGAGCACAGCGATGCGCCGGTGATGTGGCTGCTGCCACATTTCGCCGGGCTGGAATGGACCGGCCCAGCCCTGATGCTGAACCAGCGCTCGCCGGGCGTGGACATCTACCAGCACCAGAGCAATGCCGTCTTCGATGCGCAGTTTTTGAAAGGCCGGTCGCGCTTCGGCACCACGGCGTTTGTCGACCGGCAGGAGGGCATCCGCCCGGTGCTGCGCCTGATCAAGCAGGGCTATGCCTTTTTGAACGCGCCGGACATGGACTTTGGCGAGAAAGATTCCGCCTTCGTGCCTTTCTTCGGCGTGCCCGCCAGCACCTTGCTGGCCCCGGCCAAGATCGCGCGCAGCATGGGCATGGTGCTGCAGCCCTTGGTGGTGACGATGTTGCCCGGTGGGCAGGGCTATATCGTCGAGGCCTGCCCACCGCTGGCCAACTACCCGAGCGACGATCTGGTGGCCGATGCCAACACCTTGAACCGTTGGCTGGAAGCTCGGATTCGCGAAAATCCCGCTCAATACCTCTGGGTTCACAAACGTTTCAAGACACGTCCGCCGGGCGAGCCCTCGCTGTACGCACGGCGATAATCGCCCGATGAAATTGCGCTTCACCAAAATGCAGGGGGCCGGCAATGACTTCGTCGTCATTGATGCGACGGCACACGCGCTGGATTTGAGCGCCGCGCAGCTGCGCCAGCTGGGCGATCGCCGCTTTGGTGTCGGCTGCGATCAGATCCTGGTGATCGAAAAAAGCAGCACGCCGGACGTCGATTTCCGCTACCGCATCTTCAACGGCGCCAGCGGCGAAGAGGTTGAGCATTGCGGAAATGGCGCGCGCTGTTTTGTCCGGTATGTCTATGAAAAAGGCCTGAGCGACAAACGCAGCATCAGTGTCGAGACGGTCAATGCGCGGCTGCAATTGCATTTGCAAGACGACGGCCGGGTGACGGTAGACATGGGCGCGCCGGTGTTCGAGCTGGCCCGTGTGCCCTTCGATCAGCAGGGCCTGAGCCCGCGCGAGCTGAATGGCTTTGCACTGTGGCCGCTGCTCGGTGTCGAGTTGGCCGTGTTGTCGATGGGCAACCCCCATGCGGTGCAGCGGGTGGCCGATGTGGACGCCGCGCCGGTGTTGAGCTTGGGCCCGCTGATCGAGGCCAACGCCCGGTTCCTGCGCAAGGTCAATGTCGGCTTTATGCAGATCGTCTCGCGCAGCGAGATCAAGCTGCGGGTGTTCGAGCGTGATGCGGGCGAGACGCTCGCCTGCGGCACCGGCGCCTGCGCCGCCGTCGTGGCCGGCATCCGGCTGGGTTGGCTGGACGAGGCCGTCGAGGTGCACACCCGCGGCGGCGATTTGAAGATTGAATGGGCCGGCAACACCGTCGGCCCGCATGCGGGACTCCAGGCGCCGGTGCTGATGACCGGCCCGGCCACCCCTGTTTTTGAAGGCGAGATCGAACTCCTATGAGCACGCAAGGCATCACCGAACAAGACATTGCCGACTTTCTGGCCAACACGCCGGGCTTCTTCGAGCGCCATGCCGAGTTGCTGGCCAGCGTGCAGCTGAGCCATCCCCATGGCGCGCGTGCCGTGTCCTTGCAAGAGCGCCAGGCCGAGATGCTGCGCGACAAGATCAAGGGCCTGGAGTTCAAGCTGATCGACATGATCCGCAACGGCCAAGACAACGTCGCCATCGCCGACCGCCTGCACCGCTGGACCCGCGCCTTGATGTTGACGCCGGACGCCGCCAGCCTGCCTGAGGTGCTGCTCCAGCAGTTGCGCCATCAATTCATGATTCCGCAAGCCGGTCTGCGGCTGTGGGGCGTGGCCGAGGCCTATGCCGACGCTGAGTTCGCCCAGGCCGTCAGCGCCGATGTGAAGAGCTTCGCGGCCAGCCTGTTGCAGCCCTATTGCGGCGTCAACTCCGGCTTCGAGGCGGCGCGCTGGCTGCAGCAGGGCGAGGGCATGACCGGCGGCGCGACCTCGCTGGCGCTGATCCCCTTGACTCGATCTGAAAATACCGGCACCCCGGCCCAGAGCTTCGGCATGCTGGTGCTTGGCTCGCCCGATCCGACCCGCTACACGGCCGAGATGGGCGTGGAGTTCCTGGCCCGCATCGGTGATGTGGCCAGCGCGGCGCTGTCGCGTTTGTTGGCCCCGCGTCTGTTGCCGCCAAGTGACGCCGTCGCTGCCGACTGATGAACGGCTCGCCGCCTACCTTGACCATGTCAAGGTGCAGCGGCGGCTGTCGCCCCGAACCTTGGTGATCTATGCCGATGGTTTGCAGCGCCTGCAGGACTTTGCGGCGCGCGACGGGGTTGACCTGCTGAGCGTGCAGAGCACGCACGCGCGCGGCTTCGCGATTCGCCTGCATGGCGAATCGATGTTGGGGCCGCGCAGCATCGCTCTGCTGCTGTCGGTCTGGCGCGGTTTTTACCGTTGGTTGGGCGGGCAGAACTTGGTGGCGATCAATCCGTTTGAAGGCCTGCGCGCACCGAAGGCGGCCAAGCCCCTGCCCAAGGCGCTGGGCATTGACGCAGCCGTGGGCCTGGCCAGCTATGTGGACAGCGCGGCCGACCCGGCGCTAGATGCGCGCGACCACTGTCTCGTTGAGCTGCTTTATGGCTGCGGCCTGCGGGTGGCCGAGTTGGTGGGCCTGGATGCGCAGGCCAGCGGCACGGCCAGCGGCTGGGTCGATCTGCAGTCAGCCGACGTGCATGTGCTGGGCAAGGGCGGCAAGCGGCGCAGCGTGCCGTTGGGTGCAGCGGCCGCAGCAGCGTTGACGGCCTGGCTGGGTTGGCGCGCGAGCCTGGCGCGGCCGGGCGAGCCGGCCCTGTTTGTCGGCCCGCGCGGTGGCCGCCTGGGCGCAGCGCAGGTGCGCGAGCGTCTGAAGGCGCGCGCCCTGGCCGCCGGCATGCCCACCCATGTTCACCCGCACATGTTGCGTCACTCGTTCGCCTCGCACCTGCTCGAATCCAGCGGCGACCTGCGCGCGGTGCAGGAGCTGCTGGGCCATGCGCAGATCACCACGACCCAGATCTACACGCAACTGGATTTTCAGCATCTGGCCCAGGTGTATGACCAAGCGCATCCGCGCGCCAAAAAAGAACAGCCATGACTTTCCGCCTCACCCTGGCCGCAGTGGCCTTCGTTGCTGCACTGCCCGCCCTGGCCGATGTGCCTGACCAACCCTTCGCTCGTTTGAGTG